>JANJTH010000257.1 GCA_024711205.1 Planctomycetota bacterium
GCGCCCGGCGCGCCGGCGGGTGACGCGCCGGCGGACGCGGACGCCCCGGCGCGCGTCCACCTGGGCGTCCACCTGGCCGGGCTCGTGCTCGACGACGCGACCCGCGCGCGGCTCGCGCCGGGCGCGGGCGAGGCGCTCGAGCTGCTCGACCCGCGCGGCCCCGTCGACCTCGAGGCGCTCGTGCGCCTGGGGCCCGACGACCCGCGCGTGACGCTGCGGCTCCGGCCGCGCGGGCTGACCGTCGTCCCGTCGTTCTTCCCCATGCCCGTGAGCGACCTCGAGGGCGAGGTCGAGCTCGAGGGCGGCGAGCCCGTCCGCCTCGACGTGCGGGGCCGCTCGGGCGACGCCGTGGTCGTCGTGCGCCGCGACGCCGCCCGCGAGGGGCGGTTCCCCGAGGCCGGGGCGCGCGGGCGCGTGTTCGAGGTCCGCGTCACGGGCTTCGGGCGGGCCGCCGACCCGCGCGCCCGGGCCGAGCTCGAGCGCCGCCTGCCCGAGCGGCTGCGCGGCCTGCTGACGCGCCTGACCCCCGAGGGCCCGCTCGACGCCCACGCGTTCCTCTACCAGCCGCTCGACGCGCGCGAGCCGCTGCGCTGGGTCGCCGAGGTGCGGCCCGGCGGCCTGGCCGGGGCCTTCGCGCTCTCGGCCGGGCTGCGCTTCGAGGGGATCCGCGGGCTCCTGCGCCTCTCGGGGCGCGTGGCCGAGCTCGAGCGCGGGGCGTTCGAGGGCGAGGTCGAGCTCGAGCAGCTCGCGTGGTCGAAGCAGACGGCGCGCCGGCTCCGGGGGCGGCTCCGGCTCGCGGACGGGGTGCTCTCGTTCGGGCTCCCGCGCGCCCCGGTCGTGGGCGAGCTCTACGGGGGCACGCTCAAGGTCGTGGCCCAGCTCGAGGTCGCGACCGGGCGCTACCGCGGCTGGGTCGGCGTCGAGCAGGCCCGCCTCGACCGCTGCATGGAGGAGCTGGCGCTCCTGCGCGACGAGCCCGCGGCCGGCGGCGGCGCGCGCCAGCCCTACACGGGGCTCCTCGACGCGGCGCTCGGCTTCCACGGGGGCGGGCGCGGGCTCGGCGACCGCGAGGCGCCGCTCGACGGCGCGGGCTGGCTCCACCTCTCGGGCGCGAACCTGCTCGAGATCCCGGCCACCGACTGGCTGCGCGTGATCTCGAACGCGCTCAACAAGGAGGTCACGAAGCCGTTCGCGTTCGAGACGCTCCACGTCGACTTCGGGCTGCGCCCGCGCGGGATCGACCTCGACGGGGTCGAGCTCAGCTCGCCGCGCAGCCCGATCCGGCTCGTCGGCACGCGCGGCACGCTCGACTTCGACGGCGACGTGTCGGTCGACCTCGTGCCGTTCGACACGGGCAGCACGGTGTGGCAGCGCGTGTTCGAGAACGCCCCGTTCACGGGCTTCCCGATCCGCGGCAAGGTGTGGTCGCCCGTCGTCCCGTACCTGCCGCTCTACGGGCCGATCGAGCGCATGCTGCGCACGATCGCCGGGGGCGAGGACGAGCGCGAGGGCCAGGGCGAGGGCGAGGGGCGGGGACCATGAGCGAGGACGAGGAGCAGGACGCGGCCGCGGAGGGCCGCCTGGGGGACGTGCTCGAGCTGCCGGCGCTGCGCGCGCTCCGGCGCGACGCGCCGGCGCAGCTCTTCCGGCACCTCGACGAGCTGCGGCGGAGCTTCCTGTTCGGCGTCGAGGACCACCGCGACGACGAGGCCCCCGAGGCCTGGGGCGGCGCCGTGCGCGTGACGCTGAACCGCAACGTCGTGCTCCACTTCGTGCGGGGGCTCGGCCCGGGCATGCCGACGGAGGACGACCTCCCGCAGTTCGCCGTGCTCCCCGACGAGGACCGCGCCGACTCGGCCGTCGAGCGCGAGCTCGAGGTCGAGGGCGAGACCTTCAAGGGCGTGACCTTCTACGTCGACCCGAACGAGTGGGACCAGCTCGTGGGCCACGCGATCGCGGCCCACGAGCGCTACGAGGACTGGGAGGCGATCCCCGACGTGTGGTTCGCCGACGGCCCGCTCGTCCCGTTCGTGACGAGCGTCGTGTTCGAGCACCCCGTCGTGCGCGCCGAGCGGGAGTACGACTTCCGCCGCGGCCTCGTGGGCGGGAAGGGGCCGCCGGACGACCTCGACGAGGAGGAGGACGAGGCGGGGCCCATCACGTTCGCGGACGAGGACGAGGAGGAGGAGGAAGAGGAGGACGGGGACGGGGACGGGGACGGGGAGGAAGAGGGGGGCGGGGACGGGGACGAGGAGGACGACCGGCACTTCCGGACGTTCCGGCTGTAGGAGGAGAGAGCTCCGCCGGATGCAGGCGGGTGGGTGACGGGGCAGAGGGCAAGGGCAAGGGCAAGGGCAAGGGCAGGGGAAGAGGGAAGAGCTGTCGCGTGGGGGTGCGGGCGCCCTGGCGATCGGGGAGCGCGCGAGCCGCGCTTCGCCGCGCGGGCCGGGTCGTATAGCCTGGGGGCCCCCCGGCGAGGCGCCCCGGGGCGGAGGGGCTCATGATCGGACTCGGAGAGCGCGTCGGCGCGTCCCCGCCGCGCGTCGACGGCGCGGCGAAGGTCACGGGGGCGGCCCGCTACGTGGACGACCTCCAGCCGCCCGGCTGCCTCGTGGGCCGGACCGTGCGGAGCCGGGTCGCGCACGGGGTGCTCCGCGCGCTCGAGCGCGACCCGGGGTTCGACTGGTCGGACGTGACCTTCGTGACCGCGGCCGACGTCCCGGGGCGCAACGTCGTCACGCTGATCGAGGACGACCAGCCCGTGCTCGTGCCCGTGGGCGGGACGATCCGCCACCACGACGAGGCCGTGGCGCTCGTCGCCGCGCCCACGAAGGAGAAGGCCGAGGCCGCGCGCGCGGCCGTGCGGCTCGTCGTCGACCCGCTCCCGGCGATCTTCACGCTCGACGACGCGCTGCGGGCCGAGGTCAAGCTGCACGGGCAGGACAACGTGTTCAAGCGCTTCGAGGTCACGCGCGGCGACGACGTCGAGCGGGCGCTCGCCGCCTGCGACGTCGTCGTCGAGGGCGTCTACGAGACGGGCGCGCAGGAGCAGATGTACATCGAGCCCCAGGGCATGCTCGCCGCCTGGGAGGGCGACACCTGCCACGTGACCGGGTCGCTCCAGTGCCCCTACTACGTGCACAAGGCGCTCAAGGTCACGCTCGGGCTCCCGGCCGAGCGGGTCGTGATCACGCAGGCCGTCACGGGCGGCGGGTTCGGCGGCAAGGAGGAGTACCCCTCCATGATCGGCGCGCACGCGGCGCTGCTCGCGCGCGCGGCCGGGCGCCCGGTCAAGGTCGTCTACGAGCGCGACGAGGACGTGGCCGCGACGACGAAGCGCCACCCGTCGCGCGTGCGGCACCGGCTGGGGCTCGCGAAGGACGGCCGCATGCTCGCGGCCGACGTGGACGTGCTCTTCGACGGGGGCGCCTACGCGACGCTCACGCAGGTCGTGCTCTCGCGCGGCGTGCTCCACGCGGCGGGGCCGTACCGGATCCCGACCGTGCGGATCGTGGGGCGGGCGCTCGCGACGAACCACCCGCCGCACGGGGCCTTCCGCGGGTTCGGGGCGCCCCAGACGACGTTCGCCTACGAGCGCCAGACGGCGAAGGCCGCCCGCGCGCTGGGCATGGACCCGGTCGCGCTCCGGCGCCTGAACCTCTACCGCGACGGCGACGTGACGGCCACGGGCCAGACGCTGCGCGGCTCGGTCGCCGCGCACCCGACCCTCGACCGCGTCGTCGCGCAGCTCGAGCAGCCGCCGCCCGCGGGCCGGCGGACCCTGCCGCAGGCGCCGCACGTGAAGCGCGGGCGCGGGGTCGCGACCTACTTCCACGGCTCGGGCTTCACGGGCTCGGGCGAGGAGCGGCTCAAGGGGCAGGCGACGGTCGCGGTCGCGGCCGACGGCGTGCTCGAGGTGCGGGCCGGGTCGACGGACATGGGCCAGGGCGCGACGACGACGTTCGCGCAGATCGCGGCGACGGCGCTCGACGTGCACGTCTCCCAGGTCCGCGTCGCGCAGCCGAGCACCGACAAGGTCCCCGACAGCGGGCCGACGGTCGCCTCGCGCACCTGCATGATCGTGGGCGGCCTCGTCGACCAGGCCGCGCGGGCCGTGCGGAGCAAGCTCGAGGCCTTCGCGGCCGAGGTGGGCCTCGCCGCCGACGACCCGGCGCGCGGGGACCTGCCCGCGCTCGCCCGGCGCTGGGCCGCGGCGCGGGGCGAGCTCGCGGAGACCCACACCTACAGGCCGCCGGCGGGGATCCGCTGGGACGACCAGACCTACCGCGGCGACGCCTACCCCGTGTTCGGGTGGGCGGCCTGCGCGGTCGACGTCGCGGTCGACACGGACACCTGGGAGGTCGTGGTCGAGCGCTGCGTGCACGCGGTCGACGTGGGCAAGGCGATCAACCCGACGATCGTGCAGGGCCAGATCGACGGCGGGACCGTGCAGGCCCTCGGCTGGGCGCTCTGGGAGAGCGTGCAGTACCGCGAGGGCAAGGTGCTCAACGACCGCATGACGAACTGCATCATTCCGACCGCGATCGAGGCGCCCGAGCTCGAGACGCTGCTCGTCGAGGAGCCCTACGCGCACGGCCCGTTCGGGGCCAAGGGCGTGGGCGAGATCCCCATGGACGGGCCGGGGGCGGCGGTCGCGAGCGCGGTCGAGGACGCGCTCGGGGTCGCCATGGACGAGCTGCCGCTCCTGCCCGAGGTCGTGCACCGGCGGGTCCGGGCCGGCCGGGCAGGAGGTGCCGCGTGAAGGTCTCGCTGGTCGTCAACGGCGCGCCGCGCGAGGTCGAGGGCGGGCCGCTCCGCCGGCTGCTCGACGTGCTGCGCGAGGACCTCGCGCTCACGGGGACGAAGGAGGGCTGCGGCGAGGGCGAGTGCGGGGCCTGCACGGTCCTGATCGACGGCGAGCCCGTGAACTCGTGCCTCGTGCCGCTCGCGCAGGCGGCGGGCCGCGAGGTCCGCACGGTCGAGGCGCTCGCCTCGGGCGAGCTGCTCACGGACCTCCAGGAGGCGCTCGTCCGCTGCGGCGGGACGCAGTGCGGGATCTGCACCCCGGGGATCGCCGTGTGCGCGACGGCCGCGCTCGCGCGCGAGCCCGGCGCCGACCGGCTGCGCCTGCGCGAGCTCCTGGCCGGGAACCTCTGCCGCTGCACTGGCTACCAGCTCGTGATCGACGCCGTGGCCGAGGTCGTGGCGCGCCGGGCCGACGCGACCGACGCCGGCGCGGCGCCGCCGCTCCCGGCCAGGACCGCGCCGACGGCCCCCGGGCAGGCAGGCCCCGGCGTCGGCTCGCGCGGAGCGGCCCCGTGAGCGGCGCGACGCCGACCCGGACGCCCGCCCCGGCCTGGCTGCGCCCGGCGACGCTCGCGGACGCGCTCGCGGCCCGCGCGGCGCACCCCGACTGGCTCGTCGTGGCGGGTGGGACCGACGTCATGGTCGGGTCCACGCGCCGCCCCGAGCCGCCGGGCGTGCTCGACCTGTTCGGGCTGGCCGAGCTTTCGGCGATCACCGAGGGCCCGGACGGGCTGTGCGTGGGCGCGGGCGCGACCTACGCGGCGCTCCTGCGCCACCCGACGGTGCGCGACCGTTTCCCCTGCCTCCACGAGGCCGCGCGCGAGGTCGGCGCGCTCCAGATCCAGGCCCGCGGCACGCTCGGCGGCAACGTCCAGACGAGCTCGCCCGTGGGCGACACGCTGCCGCCGCTCCTCGCGCTCGACGCCGAGGTCGAGGTCGCCTCGGCCGCCCGCGGGCCGCGCCGCGTGCCCTACGCGGCCTGGATCACGAGCTACCGCAAGACGGCGCTCGCGACCGACGAGCTGCTCGTGGCCGTGCACCTGCCCTGGCCCGCGCCCGGCACGCGCCAGCGCTGGCGCAAGGTCGGCACGCGCAAGGCCCAGGCGATCAGCAAGGTCATGCTCGCGGCGACGGCCCGGCTCGAGGGGGACGGCCCGGGCCGCCCCGGGACGATCGCGCACGCGCGCGTCGCGCTCGGCGCCGTGGCCGACCGGCCCGTGCGCCTGCCGACGGTCGAGGCCCTGCTCGTCGGCGCCAGCCCCGACCCGGCCCTGGCCGAGCGCGTCCGCGAGGCCGTCCGGGCGGCGATCACGCCGATCACCGACGTGCGCTCGACGGCCGACTACCGGCGCGAGGTGGCCGCCAACCTCGTCGCGCGCTTCGTGCTCGACCTGGCCGCCCCGGCTCTTCCGGGCGCCGACCCAGGCGCCGGAGGTGCCCCGTGAGCGGGCCCGACGCCGCGGGGTCAGCGGCCGGCGGGGCCCAGGCGCCCCGGACGCCGACGCCGGCCGAGGACGACGCGTTCCTGGCCGAGGCGATCTCGCTCGCGCGCGAGCACATGCTCGCGGGCGACGGCGGCCCGTTCGGGGCGCTCGTCGTCCGCGACGGGCAGGTGATCGCGCGCGGCTGGAACCGCGTGACGAGCACGAACGACCCCACGGCGCACGCCGAGGTCGTGGCGATCCGCGCCGCCTGCGCCACGCTCGACTCGTTCGAGCTCCACGGCTGCACGGTCTACACGAGCTGCGAGCCCTGCCCCATGTGCCTCGCGACCTGCTACTGGGCGCGCGTGGCCCGGATCGTCTACGCCGCGACCCGCGACCAGGCCGCCGCGGCCGGGTTCTCGGACGCCCTGATCTACGACGAGATCCCCAAGGCCCCCGACGCCCGGCAGCTCCCCATGGACCGCCGCCTCGCCGACGCGTCCTCCGGCCCCTTCGACGCCTGGGCCCAGAAGGCCGACCGGGTCACGTACTAGGTCCCGCCAGGTTCCGAGCGGAGCCGGCGCGGGGGCGTGACGGGCGACCCGGGAGCGCCTGATCGGGGGCCGGCCGCGCCGACGCCTGGGCGGCCCCTCAATCCAGCCGCCGGATCTTCCGGGCCTCGAGCGCGTCGACGAAGCGGGAGGTGTCAGCCGGCGTGAGCGGGACGAGGGGGCTCCAGAGCCGGGTCCAGGGGCGGCCGAGGACGATCAGCGCGACGCCGTCGGCGCGGACGCGGAACCCGGCGATCCGGCGCCAGGAGAGCCGGGCGCCGGTCCAGCGGGGGCCGTGGTCGAAGAGCACGCCGTGGTCGTCGACGAGGGCGCTCCGGTGGCGGGCGTGCCAGCCGAGCATGAGCACGGACAGCGCCACCGAGGGCAGCAGGAGGAGCGTCAGGCCGCCCACGGCGACGAGCCAGGCCGTGCCGCCCTGGAGCAGCGGCATGACGCCCTCGAGGAGCGGGCCCAGGACCTCCTTGTCGTTCGGGAAGGCGGCGTAGAGGAACACGATCGCGAGCGCGACGCCCTGCTGCCAGGCCGGGATCGCCTGGGCCGGCCCGAGCAGGAACAGGCCCTTGCGCCGCGCCTCGACCGTCCAGCGCGGGTGCGACGGCCGCGCGGCCGGACAGCCGGGCGCGGCGCAGCCGCCCTGCGCGCACGCGCGGTGGTGCCGCGCCCCGCACGTCGCGCACGTGCGGAGGGCGTCGTCGTCGGCCACGTCCCCCGCGTCGCCCGCCCCGGCGTCCTCGCCCTCGCTCGCGGTGGCCGGGATCGACTCGCCGCACCTGCGGCACGGCTCGAGCGCCGAGCCGCCGGGGTCGAGGCCGTCCAGGGGGCGGTCGTCGTCGGCGCGGTCGTCGTCGGCGCGCTCGTCGTCGGCGCGCTCGTCGCCGGGGGTCACGCGTCCACCTCGCGGCGCTGGGTCGTGAGCCGCTCGTAGCAGACGGCGTAGAGGACGGCCGTGAAGGGGAGCACCGCGAGGAGCCCGAGCCCGAAGGTGAACAGCGTGAGGCCGAGCCCGAGGACCGACGCGGCGGCGTAGGTGAAGACGAGCGTCGCCTTCGCGCCCTCGGTCCGGTTCCACGAGGCCTGGAGCGCCGCGAGCGGGCCGAGGCCGCGGTCGAGCGCGAGGAGCGGCGCGAGCGCGAGGCCGCCGAACAGGATCACGCCGGGCGCGACGCAGAGCGCGCAGCCCAGCCGCACGAGCAGCTCGAGGAGCTGGGTCGTGAGGAGGAACGGGACGAACCCCGTCCCCGGGCGGAACACCGCGACGACGTCCCAGGGCTCGTCGCGGGCGACCGCCAGCCCGAGCCGGTAGACGGCCGACTGCAGGCCGGCCATGGCGAGCGTGATCAGGCCGCCCCAGGCGCTGAGCGCGAGGAGCGCGAGCACCTGCGCGTCCGGGCCGAACAGGTCCTGCAGCGCGACGTCCTCGAGCAGCCCGACCACGGCCGCGAGCCCGAGGAGGGCGGGCGCGAACAGCGCGACAGCGGCCAGGCCGGCGAGCGCGGTCGCGGCCGCGAGGCGCCCCGCGTGCGGCCAGTACGCCGTCCAGGCCTGGCCGAACAGCGTGCTCACGTCGAACGCCGGCGCGTCGGGCCCCGTGAAGCCACCCAGCCGACCGCTCGCGGCCGCGGCCAGCCGGCCCCTCGGGCGGAGCCCGCCCGGGCGCTTGCGCCCGTCCGCCCCCCGGTCGCCCGTGGGCGCTCGCCCGGCCCCTCGCGGCCCGCCCCGTGGCTCGCCCGGTGACGCCGGATCGTCCGGCGCGGCCTCGCTCGCGTCGTGCATGGCCACGACTCCACCCTGGCCCGCGCCGGAGCGCAACCGGATCCCGCCGCGCGTCGGCCGAACGGCCGACCCCGGCCGCCCGCCGCCCGGCAGGCCGAGGGTTACGACGCGGCGCGTCGTGACCCTGGCGGCCGGCCCACCGGGCCTCTAGGATCCGGTCGTTCGGGCCCGAACGATCCGGCCGCGGAGCCGCGCCCGACGCCCCTGCCCCCGCCCAGCCGCCCGCGAGGAGAGCCGCCATGCCGCTGCCGCCGAGCTCGAACTACCTGACCGACAACGAGGACCTCCAGTGGCACCTCGAGCACTCGGTGGCCTGGGAGGAGATCGTCCGGCTCCTCGAGCGCGACTTCACGCTCCCCGACGGCCCCGGCTCGGTCGCGACCGCGCGCGAGCAGTACCTGGCGATCTTCGAGGAGGTCGGGCGCTTCGTCGCCAACGAGGTCGCCCCGCGCGCCGAGCGCCTCGACGCCGAGGGCACGCGCCTCGAGGACGGCAAGGTCGTCGTCTCGGACGCGACGCGCGAGATCTTCGAGCAGCTCGAGGGCATGGGCCTGCACGGGCTCACGCTCCCGCGCGAGCTCGGCGGCATGAACTGCCCGCTCGTCCTCTACTTCGCGCTCGGCGAGATGATCTCGCGCGCCGACTGCGGGACCATGACCCACTTCAGCTTCTTCGGCGGGATCGCCCAGTGCCTGCTCGCCTACGCCGCGAAGGAGGGCGCGGTCACCCTGAAGGACGGCCAGGTCCAGGAGACCCGCTTCCGCGCCGCGATCGAGCAGATCGGCCGCGGCGAGGCCTGGGGCGCCATGGTCCTCACCGAGCCCGACGCCGGCTCGGACCTGGGCGCGATCCGCTGCCGGGCCGTGCAGGGGCCTGACGGGACCTGGCGGCTCACGGGCGAGAAGATCTTCATCACGTCCGGCCACGGGCAGTGGCAGATCGTCCTCGCGCGCACGAGCGACCCCGCCCCCGGCGAGTCCGGCCTGGCGGGCCTGAGCCTGTTCCTCGTCCCGCGCGTGCTCGAGCGCGACGGCCAGGAGGTCGAGAACGTGCGCGTCACGAAGGTCGAGCACAAGCTCGGCCACGCGTCGTCGGCCACGGTCAGCCTGCTCTACGAGGACAGCGAGGCCGAGCTGATCGGCAAGCTCGGGCAGGGCTTCGAGCTCATGCTCCTCCTCATGAACAACGCCCGCGTCGCGGTCGGGTTCGAGGCGCTCGGCGTGTGCGAGGCCGCCTTCCGGATGGCGAGCGACTACGCGAGCAAGCGCGTCACCATGGGCAAGCCGATCAAGGACCACGAGCTCGTGGCCGACGTGCTCCAGGACATGGACACGACGATCCGCGGGATCCGCGCGCTCTGCTTCGAGGCCGTGAACCACGTCGAGCTGACGCACCGCCTCGACGCGCGCCTCCGGCTCGACCCGCCGGCCGACCCGGCCGAGAAGGCCGAGCTCGAGCGCCGGCTCGCCCGCCACAAGCGCAAGGGCCGCGAGATCACCCCGCTGCTCAAGTACCTCGCCTCGGAGAAGGCCGTCGAGCTCTCGCGCATGAACATGCAGCTCCACGGCGGCATGGGGTACATCCACGAGACCGGCGCCGACCGGCTCCTGCGCGACGCGCTCGTGCTCCCGGTCTACGAGGGCACGAGCCAGATCCAGGCCCTCATGGCGCTCAAGGACCTGCTCGGCGGCGTGATCAAGGACCCGACGCGGTTCGTCAAGCGGGCCGCCGCCGCGCGCGTGTCGGCCACCGTGACGCGTGGGCTCGATCGCGCCTTCCACCAGGCGGAGGTGAAGCTCTACCAGTCGGTCGAGGCGATCCTGGCCCGGATCCTCGGCACGAAGGTCCAGCGCGAGTGGAGCGCCATGCGCCAGGGCGACCTGCTCGGCCGCCTCGACTACCTCCAGCGCAAGTTCCTGCGCGCCTGGGACGCCAAGCACGACTTCGCGCACGGCCTCGTCCACGCCGAGCGCGTCACGCGCATGCTGTGCGACCTCCACGTGGCGAAGGTCCTCCTCCGCCAGGGCAAGGAGCACCCCGAGCGCATGATCCACGCGAAGCGCTGGATCGGCCGCATGATCCCCCGGATCACGGCCCTCGCGCTCGAGGTCCAGTCGAGCGACCTCGACGACCTGATCGAGCGCGCCGGCGTCGAGGCCGAGGAGCACGCGGCGGTCTGACGCGGGCCCGGCCCGCGCCGGCGGGCCGCGGCGCTCGCGACGGCCCGCAGGTCGCCGCGAGGTCGCGGAGGAGGCCCCCCCCGGACGGGGCCTCCCCGCCCGCCGGGCACGTGGAGCTCCAGGCGGCGAGGCCCGCGCGCTCACGCGGCTGGGGCCACACCGCCTGGAAGGCCCCACCAGCCTGGAGGGCGTCGCCCCGCCGTCGGGGCCCGCTTCGTCGGGGGGCGAGCCGCCCAGGAGCCGGCTCGGCCTCGAGCCGCGCCCGCTACGGGACGGCGTTCGGGGTCGCCGTCCCGGCCGTGAACGTCGAGACCCAGTTCTCGGTCGCCTCGGCGTGCCCCACGACGCCGACGCCGCCGGCGGTGTTCTCGTTGCCCTCGACGTAGTTGGTGCGCTGGACCGCATTGCCGGGTGGGGCCGCCGAGTTCGACTGGGTCGTCGCGTTGGGCTCGAGCGGGTACTGGGGCCCGGACGCGGTGCCGGTCTGGCTGGACTTGTCGACGGGGAACGAGGTCGACCCGTTCTGGGGCACGCCGTAGACCACGTAGTCGACGTCGGTCACGCGGGTCTCGGCGGGGGGCGCCCCGTTCCAGCGGAACAGGATCACGACCCCGCCGCTGTTCGCCGAGTTCGCAAGCAGGGCAATGTTCGCCGGATAGAGCGCCAGGCTCAGCGCGGCCTCGGTGAAGTTTTGCCCCGCGGCGCCGTCCCAGGCCCGCATCTGTGTGGCACCCGGGGTCGCGTTCTTCAGGTAGTAAGTCGGGGCCTGCCCGCGGTTCTGCGAGAACACCGCGCCGTCCCAGGCGATCGTCTGCACCGCCCCGGGCGCGATCGTTGCGCTCTGCGGGAAGCGGAGCGTCACACGACCGTTCCCGCCGTTGAAGAAGTTCGAGCCGGGCGTCACAGTCGCGCTCGGGAGCTTGTAGTAGCCGGTCCCGGCGGGGGTCGCCACGCCGTAGTCCGTCAGGTGGTAGTTCGCGAGCTGGATCGTGTCGGCCGTCGGGTTGAAGATCTCCACGTACTGGGGCGCCTGCGTCACGATCTCCGAGATCAGCAGGTGATCGCGGACGAAGGCGGTCACGGGAGGCGTGGGCGTGACCGGGAACGTGCCCGAGGCGAGCGTGACCGTGGCGGCCGCGCCGCCCGTGTTCACGGCCGCGATCGAGCCGGCGGACGTCAGGCTGAGCTGGACCGTCTTGCCCGCGATCGCGGCGTCCGTGGCGGTGTTCGTGGGGTTGATCACCGTCACCACGGCCAGGAGCTGCACCGAGGTCGAGGCCGTGATCACGAAGGCGGGGTTCGCGGTCAGCGTGGCCGTCCCGTTGTCCTGCGGGAAGCCCGGCGTCGTCTGGGCGATGATCGACTCGCCGGTGTCGGCCGCGCCGTTGCCGTTCTGATCGAACACGAGGGCGAGCCGCGCGAGCTGCGTGTTGTCGTTCAGCGTGCCCGAGGCCGTGAACGCGACGCTCTGGAGCTGCACGTTCGCGCCCGCCCCCGCCGTGAAGGTCGCGATGAACGCGACGGCGCTCTGGCCGATCCGCACGGACGTCGTCCCGGCCGGGAGCGTCGTCCGCGGGGCGACCGTCAGCGTCGCCGTGACGCCGGTCCCCGGCGTCCCGGTCCCGGTCCCCGTCGTCTTCTTGCGCGACCCCGTGTTGCAGCCGACGACCGCGGCCGTCGTGAGCACGAGCGCGGCCCAGGTGAAGCGCGACATGACGACCTCCCGCCCAACCAACCCGCGGGCGGTTGTACCACACGAGCCCGGCCCCCCGGGCGTTCCGCCGCAGGTCCGGCCGGCCGTACGCGGAGCGAGCGACGACGCGTCGCGTCGTCGCTCGCTCGATCCGGCCCGGAGTCGAGGCGGATCAGGGCACCTGGCCGGGCTGCGCGTTCGCGCTCGAGAAGGCCTGGAACGTGACGTTGAAGTTCTCCGACGTCTCGTTGTGCCCCGTGAGCCCGTTGCCGCCCGTCTTCACCTCGGTCCCCTCGTTGAAGTCGACCCGGCGCGACACCGCGTTCGCGCCCGGCATGATCCGCAGGTTCTCCTGCTGGAACTCCTCGAGGTCGGCCTGGAAGGTCGACGCGGTCGTGTCGCCGTCGAAGGCCGAGTCGACGCGCACGTCGGGCAGCGCGGCCGCGACGAGGTGCTGGTTCGGCGTCTTGTTCGTGGCGGGGTTCGCCGGTGAGGCGGGGCCGTAGTTCAGGATATCCACGTCCTTGATCAGGTCGGACGTGCCGTCCCAGGTGAACAGGATCACCGTCTCGCCGTTCGAGGTCGTGCCCGGCCCGGTGAACCCGACGCTCGACGCGACCGGCGCGGAGACGAAGTTCACGCCGCCCACGACGCCGTCCCAGGTGAGCATCTGGACCGCGGTCGAGGCGCCCGCGTTGCGCAGGCAGAAGTTCGCGCTCTGGCCGAAGCGGGTCTGGTAGCCCACGCCGTCGACCGCGACGACGATCACCTGCCCGGGCTGCATGACCGTGCCGGCGGGGAAGCGCACGACGAAGTCGGTCGGGTTCGTGCCCGAGGGCCCGAAGTCCTGGCCCGTGGGGAGCTTCCAGTAGAAGCGCCCGGTCGTGGTCAGGTCGCCGAAGTCGGTCAGGTAGTAGTTCGTCAGGTCGATCTGCCGGCCCGTCGCGTTGAACAGCTCGACGTACTCCTCGGCCGTCGCGCCCGAGCCCGGCCCGGTGCAGAGCTCGGAGATCAGGACGGTGTCGTTCACCTCGAGCGTGACCGTCTGGCCGATCGGGAACGAGCCCGTGGCCGTGATCGAGGCCTGCGACGCGTCCCACGCGACGATCGCGGCGGCGTCGGCGATCGAGAGCGCGATCGTCTTGCCGGTCATGCGGACCTGGTCGAGGTGCGCCACGGCCGAGCCGTCGACCGCGACGAGGAACGTCCGCGGCAGGCCGGCGGTCAGCGCGATCGGGGTCGCCGGCGTGAGCTGGTAGGCGGCGTCGTCGGCGGGCGCCTTGGCCGCCGTCGCGAGGAGCGGCTCGCCCTGGTCGACCTGGCCGTTGCCGTTCGAGTCCGCGTAGAGCCGGACCTCGCCGAGCTGGGTCTCGTCGACCGAGCCGGCCGAGGTCAGGTCGATCCGGCTCACCGTCGCGTTCGCGCCGGCGGCCAGCCGGAAGGAGAGGGCGACGATCGACGAGGTGACCCGCTGCTCGGTGGCCCCGATCGCCACGGCCTCGGCCGCGAGCCCGGACCCCGTCGGCGTGCTGCTCGCAGGGGTCCCGGTCGACGAGCTGGTCGTCGGCGAGGTCCCCGTGGTGCTCGTGTTCGTCGCCGCCGCCCCGAGCTGCTGGCGGGTGCTGCTCCGGCTCCCCGAGTTGCAGCCGGCGGCGACGGCGAGGCCCAGCAGGAGGGCAAGCGTGCTCGAGGTGCGAAGGGCCATGTCGGGCTCCTCTGGATCGTGCGGGGGCGGAACATGCCACCCGTCCAACCCTGGAGCACGTCCCTTGCCAACGTCCGCGAGCGCTAACCCCTTCAACGGACGGTGACAGCGGGGGATTACCGTGTCTTTCGGTCTCACCCCCCCGTTCGTGTTTCGGAATTCGGGACGAACGTTAACCGGCGGACAACGCGGCGTTTACGCGTTCTTGGCCTCCGCCGAGGACTTCGTGTCACCCGCCTCGGCCGCGCCGAGCAAAGCCTGGGCCTTCGGACCGAGCCCCGTGATCCGGTGGTTCCCGGACTTCTCGTCGCGGGTCGCCGTGAGCAGGCCGAGCGTCACCGCGTCGGCCACGAGCGCCGAGAAGGTCGGGTAGCCGTGGTAGCTCTCGCTGAACGCCGGGTGCTTGCGGGCGATCGTCTGCTTGACCTGCGAGGCCCACACCTGGTCGTACTCGCGCAGGAGCGCGCGCGCGCCGTCGACGACGAGGTACAGCCCCTCGGCCCGCTTGCGGTCGTCGACCTTGGGCTCGGCGCCGTCCTTGGCCTTCGACGCCTTCGTCACGGGGATCTTGAGCGCCTCGGGCGAGACCTGCGCGCGGTCGCGCTCGATCTCGTCGTAGAAGATGAACTCGTCGCACGAGTCGATCAGGAGCTTCGACGTCGACGCCTTGACCCCGATCCCCACGACGCGCTTGTCGTGCTCGCGCAGCTTCGCGACGAGGGGCGTGAAGTCGCTGTCGCCGGTCACGAGCGCGAACGTGTCGATGTGCTCCTTCGAGATCACGACCTCCATGGCGTCGACGACCATGCGGATGTCCGCGCTGTTCTTGCCCGTCATGGCCCGGCGCGGGATCTCGAGCAGGTCGAAGCCCAGCTCGTGCAGGCGGGTCTTGTCCTTGTCGAAGCGGCTCCAGTCGGCGTAGGCGCGCTTGATCACGACCTTGCCCAGGTCGAGCACGCGGCTGAGGACCTTCTTCGCCTCGAAGCGCTTGCCCGACGGGAGCCCCAGCGCGATGTTGTCGAAGTCGAGCAGGAGGGCGATCCGGCGGACGGTCATGGGGTCGCTCACGCGCCCGCCGTGCGCTTCTCGAGCTCGGTGCGGCCGAGCGGCGTGAGCCACGCCTCGAAGCTCGCGGTCTCGATCTCGTCGCGCAGGATAATCTTCGGCTCGGTGTTCGCGAGCCCCTGCCCCTTGAGCGTGCACAGCGCCTCGAAGGCGGTCGGGAGGTCCGTCTCCGCCTGGAGCCGCTTGAGCGCCTCGACCACCTTGCCCATCGTGAGCTTCGGCCGGGGCGGCTTGAGCGGGAAGTGCTTCATTGCGAGCATTTTGAGCAGCGGGAGCTCGACGTCGCGGGCCGTCGGCATGGAATTCCTCCTCGCCCGGCTTCGGGCGCGTCGGACACTCCGGGGATCTCCGGGGCGTCGCGACTTACGCGCGGCACAAGGACTTGCGCCGCGCGTCTCCCGGCCCTCGTGTTTGACGTACCGCCGGGACTGGGGAACCATAGCGCAGGAGGTCGTCCGGGGCGAGGGGCCCCGGGTGAGTCCCTCCCGCGACGAGGACCATGGGCCGCCTCGCCTTCAGCCTGAACGCCGACGGGACCGTCACGCTCTCGTGTGACGCGGACCGCTTCTTCGCGCACGCCGACGAGATCCGCCGGCTGCTCGCGGGCGACGGCGATCGGGCGCCGGTCGCGGTGGCGGGGCCGCCTCCGCGGCGGCCCCGGCAGGTCGGCGACGCCGCTGCGGCGCCGCAGAACGGCGCGGCCCCGTCCTCGGGCGGGCGCCGGCGCGCCCCGCGCCCGGAGCCCTCGGCGATCGAGCCCGCGACGCCGCCCCGCGTCGCGCTCGCGCCGGCACGCGCCGATCGCGAAGGCGA
>JANJTH010000315.1 GCA_024711205.1 Planctomycetota bacterium
GGCCTGCGCGAGGTCGCCGCGCGCGAGCGCGGCGCCGCCCTCGTCGAGGAGGCGCTCGAGGGCCGCGCGCTCCCCGCGCTGCCGCGCGAGCGCGGCCCAGCCGCGGAGGAGGGCGGAGCCCAGCGGCGGGCGCTCGCGCTCGGCGGCGGGGAGGTCCGCGAGGGCGTCCACGGGCGCGAGCGCGGCCACCTCCGCGGGGAGGCGCAGGCGGTCCTCGGGCTGGAGCAGCTCGCCCGCGAGGCGGAAGGCCGCCTCGGCCTCGACCCACGCCCCCGCCTCGAGGTGGCGCCAGCCCGCCGCGCACGCGTCGACGACGCGCGCCGCGTGCGCGCGCCGCGCGGTGACCACCGACCACGTCCAGCCCGCCGCGAGCGCGAGCACGACGGCGCCGACCCCCGCCCCGGCCGCGACGGCGCCCCGGTTGCGGCGGGCCCACTTGCGCGCGCGGTAGGCGAGCGTCGCCCGGCGCGCGAGCACCGGCTGGTCGTGGAGGAACCGCTCGACGTCCTGCTTGAGCTCGAGCGCCGACTGGTAGCGCGCGTCCCGCTCCTTCTCGAGCGCCTTGAGGCAGATCGCGTCGAGCTCCCAGGGCACGTCCGGCGCCCGCTGGCTGGGGGGAGGGGGCTCGCTGAGCAGGACCTGGTGGATCAGCTCGCGCGCCGAGCCCCGGAACGGGGGCTGGCCGGCGACGAGCTCGTAGAGGATCGAGCCGAGCGCGTAGACGTCGCTGCGGACGTCGACGTCGGCGACCTTCCCGGCCGCCTGCTCGGGCGGCATGTAGCGGAGCGTGCCCAGGAGGTTGCCCTCGCGCGTCGGGTCGCCCGCCTGCTCCTCGTCGCGGTCCAGCGCCTTCGCGACCCCGAAGTCGAGGATCCGCGGGGTCCCGTCGGGGGTCACGAGCACGTTCTCGGGCTTCAGGTCGCGGTGGATCACGCCGCGCGTGTGCGCGTGGTGGACCCCCTCGCACAGCCCGCAGAACAGGCGCAGGAGCGCGCGGCGCTCGTGGCCCTGCTTGACGAGCCGCGCCAGGGGCTCGCCCTGCACGAGCTCCATGGTCAGGTAGTACGCGCCGTCGTGCTCGCCCGCGTCGAGCACGGACACGACGTTGGGGTGCGCGAGCGCGCTCGCGGCCTGCGCCTCGCGGAGGAACCGCCGCCGCTCGACGTCCGAGGCGAGCGCGCCGGAGAGGAGCACCTTGAGCGCGACGGGCCGCTTGAGGCCCAGGTGGAAGGCCCGGTAGACGACGCCCATGGCGCCGCGCCCGAGCTCCCCGTCGATCCGGTAGTGGTGGAAGACCTGACCCTCGACGAAGGCCCGCGGGGCGGGTCCGGCCGGCCCCGGCCCGCCGCCGGCCCCGGCGCCACGGCCCGCCGCGGACGCGAGCCGCTCGACGGCGGCCGGCGGCGGCAGGTGGGGCGCGAGCGCCGCGCGGACGTCGGCCGCCGTCGGCCGCGCGTGGGGGTCGCGCGCGAGCAGCCGCGCCGTGAGCTCGGTCAGCCACGCCGGGCACTCGGGGCGGGCGTCGGCCAGCCGCGGCGTCTCGCGCGTGATCTGGTCGCAGAGGACCTCGGTCGCGTCCTGGCTCGTGAACAAGGGGCGCCCCGCGACGACCCGGTAGGCCAGCGCGCCCAGCGCGTAGAGGTCGGCCGCCGCGGTCCACGGCTCGCCCAGGAGCACCTCGGGCGCCAGGTAGGCGGGCGTCCCGAGCACCTCGTCGCGCGTGAGCCGGAGGGACACGTCCTCGCTGAGGGCGATCCCGAAGTCGGTGAGGAGCACGTCGCCGCCCGCGGTCACGAGCAGGTTCGCGGGCTTCAGGTCCCGGTGGAGCACCCCGTGCCCGTGGGCGGCCTCGAGCGCCTGCGCCGCGCGGTCGAGCACCCACGCGGCCTCCGCGATCGTGAGCCGCTGCTCGGGGAGGTCGGCGAGCACGGCGTCGAGGTCGCGGCCCACGACGCGCCGCATGGCGAGGTAGGGCCGACCCGTCGCGTCGTCCACCCCACGCCCCACGACCGAGACGATCGCCGGGTGCCCGAGGCTGCCCAGGAGCGTGAGGACGTCGCCCTCGCGCTCGAAGCGCCGGCGCGAGACCTCGTCGTCGAGCGGGACCGTGAGGACCTTGACGGCCACCTCGGCGCCGGCCGCGTCCTGGGACAGGAACACCTCGCCCATGCCCCCGCGGCCGAGCCGGCCCAGGACGGGGTACGGGCCGATCGACCAGGTCGTGTCGCTCGGCCCGTCGTCGTCGGGCGCGGGGGAGCCCGCGGCGCCGGCGTCCGGCCCGGCGTTGACCCTGCGCGCCGCAGCCTGCATCCGAGCGTCGTGGTCCTCGGCTCGGGCGCCGACGCCGGCTTCGGGGTCGCCCGGACCGCGCGCGTCCCGGGCCGTGGCCTGAAGGTCACCTTGGCCCGGCGGGGACCGCTCGAGCACCGTCGGGGCGTCGAAGGCGTCGGCACCGCCGTCGCCGTCCGCCCCGTCGGCCCGCTCCCGGTCTGCTGCGCTCACCGCCCGAGCCTAGCTGTCCCCCTGCGGTCGCGCGACCCGAGCGCGCCGGACGCGTCGACGAATCGTCGACCCTCCCGCGCGCGGCGGGCGCCGCCGCCGGGGGCGTCAGCCCACACGAGAGGCGGGGGGGGGGGGGGGGCGGCGGGGGGGGGCGCCCGCCCCCGGGCCGGGGGCTCCCCCGGCCCGTGCCTGGCTGCCCCCGTCCGTGCGCGGCCCGCCGGCGCGCCGGCCGCTTCGAGTATCGGCCGACCCCCCCCCGCGGGGGGGGCGCCGGCGGCGGGGG
>JANJTH010000353.1 GCA_024711205.1 Planctomycetota bacterium
GGCGGGGCCGGCGGGGCCCCACCGCGCGCCGCCGGCCCGACCGGCCCGGCCCGCGCGCCGGCGGCGTCGCCCGGGGCGGCCCACGTAGGGCAGGAGATCGTCGTCGCCGGCCGGGCGCACTGGCTCGGCGCGCCGACGATCACCTTCCGTGATCCGGGCGGGTTCGACGCGACGCTCGAGCGGTGCGCGTTCGACACGACGCGCGTGCTGCCGAGCGCGCCGGCCCCCGGGTGCAACGAGGCCCGCCGCTGGGCCCCCCGCTCGGCCGAGCCTCCCGACGGCCGCTGGACGCCCGAGCGCCTGGCCGAGGCCGTCGACCTCGTGGTGGTCCACTACGACGTGGCCTGGACGAGCCGGAACTGCTTCCGCGTGCTCCACGACGTGCGCGGGCTCTCGTGCCACTTCCTGCTCGACGTGGACGGGACGCTCTACCAGACGCTCGACCTCACGGCGCGCGCGCGCCACGCGGGCAACGTGAACGACCGCTCGGTCGGGATCGAGATCGCCCACCCGGGCCCCCTCGACCTGACCCCCGACCTCGAGCGCCGCTACACGCGCGCGCCCGACGGCGGGGTCCTGTTCGACCTGGGCGCCCGCGCGGGCGACGTGCGCGCCCCGGGCTTCGCCGTCCGCCCCGCTCGCCCGGACCCGATCGAGGGCCCGATCCACGGCCGGACCTACCGCATGTACGACTACACGGACGCGCAGTACGAGACCCTCGCGCGCCTGCTCTCGGCGCTCCACCGCGCGCTGCCCCGGGTCGCGCTCGACGCGCCCCGCGACGCGTCCGGCGCGGTCCGCACGAGCCTGCTCGCCCCGCACGAGCTCGCCGACTTCCACGGCGTGCTCGGCCACTTCCACGTCTCGGCCGTGAAGCAGGACCCGGGCCCCGCGTTCGACTGGGAGCGCGTCCTCGCGCGCGCACGAACCCTGGCGGGGCGTTGAGCCCCTCGCGCCGACTTCGGGGCCGCCGGTTGACTTCGCCCGGGTCGCGGGTAGAGTCCTGATCCCTCCGGGGGTATAGCTCAGTTGGTTAGAGCGCGTCCCTGATAAGGACGAGGTCTCAGGTTCGAATCCTGATACCCCCATGACTTACGCGCCTCCTGACCCCCCTCTTCGTGGGGAGGGCAGGGGGAGGCCGGAGCCGCGCGCGACGCAGCCCCTCCGGCGCCCGAAACGAAAGGACTTACGCTCGAGGCGGGCAGGCTCTCGCTCGCTGCGGGGAAGCCGGTGCTCGGCGCGGCCGAGCCCTCTTGCGACGCGCACGGATCGCCGCTCGGCGCGGCCGCTGCGCTGCTCGCGCCGGCCGGCTCCGCGCTCGGCGCAGTCGGGCCCGCGCTCGGCGCAGTCGCGACCGCGCTCGGCACCGGCGAGCTCGGGCTCGCGCTCGACGCGGCCAGGCTCGCGCTCGGCGCGGCCGCTCCGTCGCGCGCGTCGACCGGCTCAGCGCTCGGCGCGGCCGGGCCGTTGCGAGCGCGGGCGGAGTCGACGGCGCGTGCGCGGTAGTCCGCGACGGCCTGGTAGACGGCGGCGATGTCGTCGCCGCCGGCCTCGCGCTGGTAGTGGTGGTACATGGCGACGGTCTCGTGGCCGGTGGCGCGGCGGGCGACGTCGACGGGGACGGCGGCGCGGTGCGAGTCGGTCGCGAAGGCGCGGCGCATGGAGTGGACGTCGAGGCGTTCGCCGTCGGGGATCCCGAGGGCGGCGATCCCGCGCCGGACGGCATTGAGGACCGAGCCGGGCTCGACGTGCGAGCCGCCGTAGCGGGCGGGGAACAGCCAGGCCTCGGGGGCGCGGTCGCGCGGGAGGAGCGCGAGCACGTCGGCGGGGAGCGGGACGACGACGACCTTGCCGCCCTTGTCGACGACGCGCAGCGTGCCGGCGGCCGGGTCGAGGTCTCGCCCGCGGGCCTTGCAGAAGGCGCCGACCCGCCGGCCCGTGGCCGCGACGAGCGTCACGAGGCCGAGCCACTTGCCGCCTTCGTAGGTGCGGAGCCAGTCGAGGAGGGCCGCGAGCTCGTGGGGCGCGAAGGGGCGCCGCCGGCTGGGTCCGGGCTTGAGGCGCTTGAGCGCGGGCCAGTCGCCCTCGACGAGCTCGCGCTCGAGCGCCCAGCGCCAGGCCGCGGCGGCGCGGCGCATGAACGTGTTCACGGTCTCGGGGAGCCAGCGCCCGCTCGCGGCGAGCAGGTCGCGCGCGCGCAGGAGCGGCGCCCGCGCGGGCACGAACCGCTCGGACAGCGCGGTCGTCAGGGCGAGCCGCGCGGTCCGGTAGCCGTCGGCCGTGGTCGAGCGGGCCGGGGCGGCCTCCCGGCGCAGCGCGTCCTCGCGGGCCTCGAGGACCTCGAGCAGCCCCGGCGCGACGGGCGCCGGCTGGTTCAGGTCCGCCTCGAAGGCCGCGCGGAGCCGCTCGGCCTTCTCCGGGTCGTCCGTCCCGGCCGACGCCCGTCGCTCTTCGCGCTTGCCGTCCGCGCGTCGCCTGCGGGCGCGCAGATACAGCCCTCGCTCGCCCGCGCCCGCGCGTCCGGCGACCACGCGCACGGTCCAGACACTGCCGGTCACGCTCCGGCCCTCCGGCGCGCGCGCAGCCGGGCCAGCGCGAGCGCCACCCCCGGCTCGGCCCGTCGCGCCTCGGCGCCGCGCACCAGGGCCGTTTGCACGTCCTCGGCCCGGAACCGCATGTGCCCTCCCGGTGTCCGCCCCGCCAGGACCAGCGCGCCCGAGGCGACCCACTTCCGCACCGTCTCCGCCGTGACCCCGGCGAGCACGGCCGCCTCCGCCGTCGTGAGGAGCGGGTTCACAGCCCACCCCCCGCCCGACGGGCACCAACCCGTCGGACCCGAGACGCGCCCCGCCCCACCAGTTTGCCCTCCGTCCGGGGCGCTCGCCTTCGTGGGGCGAATCGCCCCGCGCGGGCCCACGGCCGGGGCCCCGCCTCGGGCCCCGGCGGAGCGCGCAGCGAGGGCGACCAGCGAGTCCGGACGCGGGGTGACCTCGCGCGGGGCCCGGCCCTGCGCAGCGAGCGGGCCAGAGCTCGGCGCGCCGAGCGGGCCGAAGGGAGCGGGGAACGATCGAGACGAGCGGCGTGTCCGTGCATGACGTGCACCTCCACCCTCCCGCGCCGCCTCGGCCGACCTCGCCCCCGCCCCGCGCCGCAACCTGTTCCATTGCAACGGACTGGTTCCCCGCGCACACAGCGCAGGCTTCCGGCTCTTGCCGGATTCCTCCGCTCGCGGCCGCCTGCGACCGCCCGTTCCGGGGTCACCTCGGTGCCCGCGCGGACCCGGGCGGGAGGGTGGTCGGCCGTGACGAAGGTGCAAGCGGTCCGGAGGCCCGGCCTCGAAGGCCGCGCCCTCGAGCGCGACCCGGTCGACCTCGGCGCGCTCGACGAGGGGACGAAGCGCCATGAGGTCCTCCTCGCTCGCAGCCTCGTCCTCGACGAGGCTGCGAGCGAGGAGGACGAGGTCCACGCCTCGAGCGTCACGTCCGACGTGAACGCCCAGCTCCCGGGCGGCGCGTCGCGACACGCTGCGAGGGTCGGTGCGCGGGGCCTACCCGATGGCCCGCGCCGTGTCTCGGTGACGGTGTTCGGCGGCCGAAGTGGCCGTCGGCGGCGACGTCGTCGCCGCCGACCTCGCGCTGGTCGTGGTGGAACGGGGCGACGGTCGCGCGGTGGGCGGCATCGACGGAGACCGCGACCGCGGACCCGGTCCCCTCGCTCGATCAGCCTCCCGGGCGACCGCCGGAAGGCGGAGGACCGCCGACCTTCAGCCCGCGTTGTCGCACAGCCAGGCGACGAGGGCGGCGAACTCGTGGGGCGTGGACGGGTGCAACCGGACGGGTCCGGGGTCGAGGCGCTTGATCACGGGCCAGTCGCCCTCGACGAGCTCGCGCTTGAGGGCCCAGCGCCAGGCCGCGGCGGCGCGGCGCATGAACATGTTCACGACATCGGGCAGCCACCGCCCGCTCGCGGCGAGCTCGTCGCGCGCGTGCAGCAGCGGGGCCCGCGCTGGCACGAACCGATCGGGCAGCACGGTCGCCAGAGCGAGCAGCGTGGCCCGGTAGTCGTCGGCCGCCTTCGAGCGGCCCGAGGCGCTTCTCCGCCGCAGCTCGTCCTCGCGGGCTTCGAGGACCTCGAGCAGGCCCGGCACGACGAGCTCGGGCGGGTTCAGACTCTCCTCCACGGCCACGCGGAGCCGCTCGGCCGTCGCCGGATCGTCGGTCCCAGCCGGCGCCCGCCGCTCCTCGCTCTTCCCGCCCGCGCGCCGCCTACGCGCGCGCAGGAAGAGCCCGCGCTCGCCCGCGCCCGCTCGTCCGGGGACCACCTGTACGGTCCAGCCCCCACCGGTGGCGTTCCCGCCCTCCGGCGCGCGGAGCCGGGCCAGCGCGAGCGCCAGCCCCGACTCGGCGCGTCGCGCCTCGTCCACGCGCACCAGCGCCGCCTGCTCGTCACTTGCTCGAAATCGCATGTTCCCTCCCGGGGTCCGCCCGGCGAGCACCAGCGCGCCCGCGGCGACCCACTTCCCCAACGTCTTCGCCGTGCCCCCTGCGAGCACGGCCGCCTCCGCCGTCGTGAGGAGCGGGCTCACAACCCACCCCCTCCCGTCGGGCTCCAGCCCGCGCGGCCTCGAGGCGCACCCCGCCCGCCACCGGCAGCTCGATCAGCCCCTCCTCGCCCCCGCAGCTGCCCTGGATCAGGCTCCACTGGGCAGAGCCAGCCTCGTCGGTCTCGCTTGCGAACACAGCGACGCCGTCGGCGGAGGCACCGCCCGCCTCGAGGGCTCCCGGGCCGAACTCGCCTGTCAGGAGCGGGATGCCGGCCCGATCCCGCTCGACGGGCTGGAGCCCGAGCGCCTCGAGATGCGCGCAGGACTGGGGCTCGCAGAGGACGCGGACGATCACGGGGGCCTCACTCGTCCAATCTACGGCCAGCGTGTGGAAGTGTTGGCCGAAGGCTCAGCCGGCACATGCCGGCTGCCCCGGTCCCCTTGGCTTCGCTGGGCGCGCGCCTCTCGGGGAGGCGCGAGGACGCGCTCGAAGACCCGCAGTCGCAGCGATGGGCCTGCTAGATCCGGATCCTGGCGGTCGAACGCAGCGGCGCATGGCGCCTTCGGCGCGTTCCAGCGCCCCGGCCAGAGTGGGTGGGGGTCCGTTGGGCTTCCTGCTACTTCGTCCATCTTGGGTAGCTGTAGGGAGCTGACAGTTCAGGCATACGTCGAGCGTAGGCGGAGTGCCGGCGCTGGTAGCAGCGTTCGGTCCCCAAACCTGGTCCGCGTCGTTCCGGCGCGCCGGGGCCTCTCCGGCCCGGCAACGGGCCCGACACCGGGCCCGACACCGGCCCCGCACCGCCCCCAGGCTGCAAGCCCTCGGCGCGTGCTCGCGTGGCCGGGGGGCCAGCTCCACGCCGCGCCGCTCCTACCGCCCGCCCGTCTTGCCCTTCCGTGGCGGGCCGCTCGCAGCGACCCGTAGCTTGCGGTCGACCGAGATCCACCGGCGATCGGGGAGCACGACGGCGTGGAGGACGCCCGTCGCGTCGAGCTCGCCCGACAGGCAGATCCGGTTGGGCCCCTCGAAGCGCGGGCCGCCGATCCGCTTGTTGTGGGCGCTCACGACGAGGCGGTCCCACCCGGGGTCGCCCACGCACGACAGCGCCTTGTCGCGGAGCTGAGCGGGCAGGTGCGTGCGCTCGGCGGGAAGCTGCCGCGCGGCCAGGAGCTGCCGCTGCGGCTCGAGGTCGCCCGGGGCCATGCCGGCGTGCACGAACAGGAGCTCCCCCGTGTCGTGGAACCAGGGGAGCGAGGCCAGGAACCGCCGGTGCGGGTGGTCCTCGGGGAACCAGCGCGCGAACTCGGCCGCCGAGCGCGGCTCGGGCTCGCCCCGGGCCCGCGCGTAGACCCGCGGCGTCCCCAGCCCCGGGTCCCAGTAGCGGGAGGACCAGCGCCCGAACCACACCTCGTCCGGCTCGTCGCCGGGCCAGCCCAGGGCGCGCAGGAAGGCCAGGTCGTGGTTGCCCAGGATCGGGGCGAACCGCGGCCCCCGCGCCGCGCGCAGCTCGATCAGCGCGTCGAGCAGCTCGGGGACCTGCGCCCCGTTGTCGACGTAGTCGCCGAGCGTGCACAGCCCGTAGTCCCCGCCCAGGGTGGCGTCGAGGTGCTCGAGCAGCGCACGGAGGTGATCGAGGTGCCCGTGCAGGTCGGCCACGGCGACCCAGGTCGTGGGTGCGGTCGAGGTCATGTCGCGTCGCCTTCTCGCCGGTTCAGGCCGCGGACGTTGGCCCGGTGGGCCGCCCCTGCGGCGCCCGGGCCGGTCAGCGCGGCCTGGACACGGAGCCGCCGGGCCCGCCGCCCCTTGTGCGAGCCGCCCATGCGCTTGCCGCGGCGCCCGGATCGTCCGGCTCACCGGCCCCGGCCGGGCCGCGCACGACCGCATGCTCGGGACGAGCCGGTCGAGTTGCCGAGCGGTCCGCTCCGGGAGGGGCCCCGTCGAGCCACCGCGGAGGACCGCTCGAGACGGCGCCCCCCTGCAGGCCCTCCTGGCCGACGCGGCGCTGCGCAGGAACGACGCGCGAGGGCCGTGCCTGGCTGACCGACCGGTGGGCCGACCAGGTCGGGAGGTCGCTACTCGAGCGGGACGCGGGTCAGCGCGGCGGCTCTTCCTCAGCGCGGAGCAGGCGCTCCAGGACCTCTCGATGCGCCTCGAGGAACGCGCGATCCTTGGGCCTGTCGGCGAGGTGCTTCGAGCGAACGAGCGCGTCCAGCGGGGCCAGCCGGATCGCGACGCCGTCCAGGGAGTAGCGTCGTTGCCGGATCCAGAGCTCCTCGAAGCGCGCACCGCTGATCTCGAGGGGCAGGTCGAACAGGACGTCGGCGCGGCTCGCTCGAACGCAGGCGCGCGCAGGATCCCCTCGAGCGTCGCGGGGTCTCGATCCCAGGGGCTCCGTGCCGGCCTCCAGCTCGAAGCCTCGTGCCCGGAGAACCTCGAGGGCGGGCGCCAGGGACCCGAGGTCGGCGGGCGGCCGGACGTCGCAGTCGGCCGTCGCGACGAGGACGCCGATTCGCCCTGCATACAGGTTGATCGCGAACGCGCCGACCAGCACGTAGCGAACGCCGCGGTCTTCGAAGGCTTGGCACACCTAAAGGTAGGGATCCATCGGGCCCCCGCCCCGGCAAGGGCCGGGCGCTCGCGTACAAGCGCTGGAGACGTCGCAGCGCGTGGAGGACCCACGTCTTGTCGGCGCCGTCTTGGTTGTAGGGCTGGTCCTGGAGCCAACGAGCGAGCCGGAGATGCTCGGCGCGGCGGACCTCTTCGGCCGGAGAGGGTCGGGAGTCGGGCAGGTCGGGCGGCGGTTCCGTCACGGGCCCAAGTGTATCGCAGCCCGGCTCCTTGGGCGCGACTCCGGATCGGCGGGCGCGCCAAGGCGCCGGGCATTGCCGCTCGCGGCCGCTCCTGGCCCCTCGGCCGCCCCCCGCGGAGCACCGGCGAGCCCGAGTGCGCGTCGCCCGGCCAGCGGGACCTCGCGAGACCCCCCGGGGGGCGCTGAAACAGGTTTCAAGCAGATTTTATCTATCGGCCATTTTATTACGTCCTGCGGGCCGCTCGGATCCGGGCAGGCCTCGCCGTCTTCGTTCAGGAACTCAACGACTTTCACCACAGGTTCTCAAGCAGGAACCGAACCAAGGCCCCGCATGACGCGGCGTGTCACGCCGGCTGTCGCGCGCGTCGTGGACGAGCCGGCTCGGAACCATGGCCACCGGGCCCCGATGCCGGCGATCCCGCGGACCGCGCCTCCGACGACATGCTGGTCGCCAGGACCACCGACCTCGGGGAGCACGACCTCGACAAGGCCGCCGCGACTCGAGAGGAGCAGGCCTGCTCGATCAGGCGATTCGCGTCGCTACTTGGGATCGTGCGGGAGAGTCGAGGTTTGCGAGCCTCAGGCCGACTCGAGTCTCTCGCTCGGGGTCACGACTTCTGGGAAGTGTACGAGTCGGCTTTGGGCGTCGTAGGGCTTCCCCCTCGATCGGCGCCCACTCGGCAGGGCCGAAGGCACTTCTCGGTACACCCATCTGGCACAGGGCCTACTCCGCCTCCTCCTCCGCGACTTCGGCGAGCGTCAGGTCGAACGCGAGCACGACCGTCGCGCTCGCTCGAGTGACGCTCTCGCCCCCGCCGCCCAGCCCGTGCTCCGGCACACCCAAGGGTCGGTGGTGAGCACCGCCCTGACCGGCTCCCAGAGGCCTCGCTTGTGCTGAGCCACGTTGCGGCAGGGCCAGCCCCATGCACACGCCTCCCGACCACGGCTCACTTTCGCTGCCAGCTCCGTAGCCCGTCGCTGCCCGAGGTCATGTCCCGAGGAGCGCGAGCCCCTCCGCGAAGACGTCGGCCAAGGGGTCGCCGCTCTGGCGCAGGCGCTCGGCCTCGGGCGCGAGCGTTGCGCGGACGCGAGCGAGCGCGGCAGGGTCCCGGTCGTAACGCGCGCGAACCTCCCGGAAGGCGGCAAGCGCGCCACCGGGCGCCTCGGCAACTGCACGAGCCGCCAGCCACAGCACCCGGGTGCGCGTGCTGGCCCAACCAGCCCACGCGTCCGGCGTGGGCTCGTGATCGAGAAGGCGCTCACGGCAGGTCAGCGAGCGAGCGTACTCCTGGCCGGCACCACCCTCGTCGCCAGCGCGGCGACAGCAGTCACCGAGTCTCTTCGAGAAGATCGCGAGTTCCCGCAGCGCGCCCGGCGCCTCGCCGGACGCGAGCACGCGCTGGCTGAGCGCCAGGGCCTCGCGGAAGGCGGCCTCGGCGGCAGCGAGGTCGCCCCGGGCCTCCGCG
>JANJTH010000384.1 GCA_024711205.1 Planctomycetota bacterium
CGCCTGCGCCGTCGTCGCGCGCGGCGTCCTGGCCCGCCGCGCCGGGCGCCGGTGCGCGGGCCCGCGCCGGGTCGAGGTGCGCGAAGCGGCGCTCGAGCCAGCCGGCGCCCGCGAAGGCCGCGAGCGCCAGGACCACGACGCCGAGCCCGACCACCCCGGGCGGCAGGCCGAGCCACTCGGGCAGCGTGAGGCGACCGCGCGCGCCGGCGCCCTCGTAGAAGTCGGCGTAGCCGTCGACCGTCTCGCCGAACGCGAACGCGCCGAGCGTGGCGCCGAGCAGGAACAGCGCCCCGTCGGCCTTGAGCGTCGCCGCCGCCACGATCGAGGTGCCCGGGCAGTAGCCGCCCACGAGGAAGCCCATGCCCAGGAGGAGCCCGCCGACGACGGCCGAGCCGAGGTAGGTCGCCGGGACCTCGACGCGGGCGAGGTCGAGCCCGCCCCAGGCCGCGGCGGCGAGCGTGAGCGCGCACGCGACGGCGATCGCCGTGAACATGACGCGGAGCACGCGCTGGTCGTGCAGGTAGAACTGCGCCGCGAGCCGCCGGCCGTCGCCGAAGCCGGCGCGCTCGAGCACGAACCCGAACGCCGTCCCCGCGCCGAACGCGGCCAGGTGCGGGCCCCAGGGGCCGAGCGCGGCCACGAGGTCAGGCGGGGCCACGGGCACCTCCGTCGGGCGCGAGCCACAGGCGGCGGAGCGGCCACGCGATCAGGTAGCCGCCCGCGAACACGGAGAGCATGAACGCCCACGACCCGACCGAGAGGAGCGCCCCGCCCGAGAGCGCCTGCCCCGACGTGCAGCCGCGCGCGAGGCGCGCGCCGTAGCCGACGAGGAGCCCGCCCAGGAGCGCGAGCGCCCAGCGCGCCTCGCGGCCGACCTGCGGGCCGCGCAGCGTCTCGCGCCGGACGCGCCGCCCGTGGAGCCCCGAGAGGAGCCCCCCGAGGGCCGTCCCGAGGACCGCCGGCACGATCCAGTGGTCGAGCGGCCGCCGCGCCCCGCCCGCCATCGCCGCGAGCGCGGGCGTCCGGTCGACGTGCCCGGGCGCCACGACGTCCTCGACCGCCACGGCGAAGCGCGCGAGCGCGCCCGACGCGCCGAGGCCGTGGCCCGTCACGACGAAGGTCAGGAACAGGACGACCCCGAGGGCCGCCCCCGCCACGTGCGGCCGCCACAGCGGCCGGGGACCCGCCCCGGGCTGGCTCACGACGTCACCTCCCCGGGCGCCCCGTCGGGCGGCGCCCCTCGCGCGTCCGGTCCCCCGACCTCGCCCTCGGCGCCCGCGCCCGCGGCGCCCGCGGGCGCCGCCTCGAGCGGGCCGGCCTCGCCGCCGGCGACCGCCGCCTGCGCGGGGGCCGTCGCCTCGTCGCCCCGACCCCCGGCCGGGACGTCGGGCGCCCCGGGCGCTCCAGGTGCGGCGGGGTGCCCGCCCGCCGGCGCGGCGGGTTCGACGCCCGTGAGCATGGCCCGGAGCGCGCCGAGCGGCGTCTCGCCGGTGGTCGTGAGGTACACGTGCGCGACGACGAACGCGAGCAGCCCCCAGGCCGCGAGGCCGTGCAGCGCGAACAGCGTCCCCGTCGAGGTCCCCCCGAGCGCAGGCGCGCGCTCGCGGCCCCACAGCAGCAGCCCCGTGACGACCGCGAGCGGCAGGAGCCCGTTCAGGAGCGCGAGGTAGGTGAGCTGCTGGAGCGGGTTCAGCCGCGCGTCCGGCCGGCGCGCGAACGGGTGCGGCTCGCCGCGGAACACGCCGACGAGGTAGTAGCGGGCCTGCCGGAGCGCGAGCGTCCACGTGTCGCGCGGCGGCGGCACGAGCTGCCGGATCGCCCCGCTCGTCGCGTAGTGGAAGAGCCCGAGGGCCCCGTTGAGCACGAGGAACCAGCCGAGGCCCTCGTGGGCGCGCGCCGCGACGTCGAGCCCGACCGGCCCGCAGCCGCCCGCGCGCACGCACCAGCCGGTCGCGAGCAGCGCGAGGATCGCGACCGCCTGGACCCAGTGCCAGATCCGCTCGTGGACGCCGTAGAAGAAGACGCCGGCCGGCGGGGCCGCCCCGGCCACGGCCGCCGGGGCCGCGAGCGCCGGCGGCGCCCCGGTCGGCTCCGCCCCGGCAGGCGCCGGAGCCGGGCCCGGTCGGCGCTCCGGCGCCGGTCCCGGGCCGGGCAGGGTCACGCCGTCGACGGGGCCGCTCATCGATCGCCCCCCCGGGCCGAGGCCCGCCGCCGCGCCGCGGTCGCCCAGCGGAGCGCCCCGTGCGCGAGCGCCCCCAGGACCGCGAGCGCGACGCCGAGCGCGCCCAGGCGGTCGACCCACGGGACGCGGTCGAGCCCGACGACGTGCCAGCCGAGCGCGCGCGTGGGCGCCCGGTAGACGAGGCCACCCGCGCCGGGGGCCGCGCCGGCGTCGGGGGCCGCGGTGTCCCCCGCGGGCGCGAACGCCCCCTCGATCCGGGCCGCCTCGCGCGAGACGCCCGCGGCGTCGCCGACGAGCGCGGGCGCGGCCGCGCCCGGGGGCACGTGCGTCGCGAGCGGGAACGCGGTCGCGAGCCGCCCCTCGGGCCCGTGGCAGGCCCGGCAGTCGCGCTCGGCCCGCGCGCCCTCGACGATCCCGTGGTGCAGCCCGACGGGCTGCACCTCCCCTACGACCCGCGCGTCGGGCACGCCCACGGCCGCGAGCCGCGCGCGCACGGCGGCCACGGCCTCGGGCCGGTCGAGCCGGAGCTCGCCCGCGTCGAGCCGCCCGTCGCCCGTGCGGTCGAGCGCCGCGACCACGTCGGGGTGGTGCCTCCCGGGCCGGTCGCCCGCCGGCGTCGGGGCGCCGTCCTCGGCCGCGCCGCCCTCGGCCGCGCCGTCCGCGAGCAAGGCGGCCCGCAGGCGCTCGAGCGGCACGGGCCGCGGCGGGTCGCCCGCGACCCACAGCCAGGTCGTGATCAGGTTGTGCGGGACGAGCCGCGGCCCGGCCCCGTCGTCGCGCGGCACGAGGGCCGGCGCCCAGCCCTCGAAGCGCGCGGCCGGGTCGTCGGGCCGCGCGCCCGGGCCGCCGCCGAGCCCGCGCCACGCGACGGCCGGCTCGCCCGCGGCCGTGAGCACGGTCCAGTCCGTCTGCCGCCGCGCCGGGACGTGCACGCGCGGGACGTGGCAGGCCTCGCACGCGAGGCGCTCGAGGTGCCGCTCGAGGTACGGCAGCCAGCTCGCGTGGGGCGCGCGCGGGTCGTGGCAGTCGACGCAGGCGCGCAGCCCCCCGCCCGCGTGGCGCGCGACGGTCCCCTGGGCCGTCCGCCCCTTGAGCAGGTCGTGGCCGGGCCGGCGCAGGAAGGCCTCGGCGTCGAGCCGCCGCGGGTCCTGCGCGAGGTGCGCCGGCCCGTCCGGGTCGGGCGCGCGCGGGGCCCCCGGGGCGTTCGGCGAGGCGTGGCAGGCGGCGCAGCCGACGAGCCGCGCCGCGTGGACGTCCCAGGGCCGCTCGAGCGCGTCCTTGCCCGCGAGGTCGAGCGCCGCGTCGGCGATCCGCTGGGCCGAGAAGGGCTGCCCCTTCGCGTGCAGGTCGTGCCCGGCAGGCGCCGCGAGGTCCCAGTCGAGGCGCAGGGGCGCGTCCCCCGCGTGCACGGGCCCGTGGCACGCGCCGCAGGCGACGTCGCGCGGTCGCCCCAGCCCGAGCCGCGCCGCGGTCGCCGCCCCGCCGGGCTCGAACGCGGCCGCGCGCCAGCGCCAGCGCGGGCCGGCG
>JANJTH010000421.1 GCA_024711205.1 Planctomycetota bacterium
CGCGCGGCGCGCCGCCCTGGAGCGCCGCGCCGGCTCGGGGCCTCCCTCCGCGCCCTGAGCGGCGCGGACCGAGCGCGGAGCGGAGCCCACCCGAGCTCCGCGCGAGGACGGGGCGCGCGGCCGTCCGGCGGGTCGAGGCCAGGCCGAGCCCGCAGCGGCCCGCTCGCGCGCGGCCGCCCGTTCCTGTCCGGGCGGCCGCGCGTTAGGATCCGGCCCGCTGAAGGCCGCGGGGGCCCGCTCCGTCCCCACCGCGGAGGCCCGGGAGCCGCTTGACCCGAACCACCCCTTGGCTCGTCGCCCTCGCCGCCGGCGTCCTCTCCGCCGTGGCCCTCCACGCGCAGGACCTCGTGGGGTTCTTCCCGCTCGAGGTCGGCCGCTCCTGGACCTACCACCTCAAGCTCACGAGCGCGGGCGACACGCGGACGATCGAGTACACGACCCGCGTCGCGCGCCACGAGGAGGTCGACGGGGTCCTGTGCGCGGCGCTCGAGAACCAGTCGGGCGACCGCCTGCTCCAGGTCAACTGGTACGCCGTCGTCGACGGCGGGAAGCGCGTGGTGCAGCCGCGCCGCCAGAACGGGCGCGTCGTCACGGCGCTCCACGCGGACGAGCCCAAGGGCCCCCCGGGCCGCGTGCTCGTCGACGCGGCGGCGCTCGCGCGCCTGCCCGAGGCGACGACCTGGCGCTGGGCGTCCGCCGACGGCCACTCGCAGGGGACGGTCCGCCTGGCGCTGCGCGAGCGCCTCCGCCTGCGCAACTACGGCGAGCTCGACTGCCTCGTGCTCGTCGAGGAGGGGACCGCGACCTCGGGCCAGCGGCGCGCGACGTTCACGCGCCGGCTGTGGCTCGCGGCCGGCCTCGGCCTCGTGCAGGAGACGTCGGCGATCACGGCCGACGGCGCCGAGACGACGAGCGAGGCCGTCCTGATCCGCCACGAGGCGCCTTGACCCGCCCGGAGGTCCCCGTGCTCCGCCTTGCCCCCCCGCGTCCGTCCGCGCTCGCCGGCCTCGCCGTCGCGGCCTCCTGCCTCCTCGCCACCCCCGCGGGGGCGCAGCAGGAGGACCCGCCGCCGGCCGGGCAGGAGCCCGCGCCGAAGCCGCCCGAGCCGGCGCGCGCGGGGGAGTCGGCCAAGGCGCCCGAGGGGATCGCGCTGTTCCCGCTCCAGCTCCAGCGCCGCTGGGTCTACCGGGTCCGGTTCTCGATCGAGACGTCGGGCGCCGACCCCGAGGCGAAGCCCGAGGACACCGACCACACCCTCGAGGTCTACGTGGCCGACCCGCAGCTCGTCGACGGGAAGCCGGCCGCCGTCATGGAGTGGAAGCTCGACCGCGAGCTCGCGCAGCGCTCGTACTTCGTCGTCGAGCAGGGCGAGGTCCGCTGCGTGCGGCGGATCCAGGGCTTCGGCGAGCACATGAAGGAGTTCGCGCTCGTGCCGCCCCAGCCCAACGCGCGCGAGGGCATGGCGGTCGGCGACACGTGGGTGTGGGAGGGCAAGGCCGGCCCCACCCCGGGCAAGCAGACGTTCAAGGTGACGGGCGAGGAGACGCTCGAGACGCCCGCGGGCACCTTCAAGGCGCTCGTCGTGACGATCGAGTTCGAGGGCGAGGACGACAGCGCGGGCACGACCGTGCGCTGGCTCGCGCCGGGCGTCGGGATCGTGAAGGAGCGGAGCGTCGTGCGCACGCCGAGCGCGACCTTCAAGACCGAGGGGATCCTCACCCGCCGCGACCCGTGAGCTCCTGTCCCGCGCCCTCCGGCTCGCCGCGACCTGCGCGCGGCCGCGCGACCCGGCGCGAGGCGCTCCGGCTCGCGCTCGGCGGCGCCGCGGCCGCGCTCGCGGGCTGCCCGCCCGCGGGCGACGGCAGGTCGGGCGGGGCGTCCGCCGCCCGGCCGATCGGCGGGCGCATGTGGGGCGAGGACGACGCGTTCGGGCACCTGCTCCGCGACGGGGCGCTCGCGGGGCGGGCTCCCGAGGCCACCGTCCGCGTCCCGGTCCTCGTGGTGGGCGCGGGGCCGTCCGGGCTCTCGTGCGCGTGGCGCCTTCGGCGCGGGGGGCTCGCCCCCGAGGACGTGCTCGTGGTCGACGCCGGCGAGACCCCGGGCGGGACCGCGCGGGGCGGCGGGAACGAGGTCTCGCGCTGGCCGTGGGGCGCGCACTACCTGCGCGCGCCGACGCCCGAGCACCCGGGGCTCGAGGCGCTCCTCGAGGAGGTCGGGCTGCTGCGCGGGCGCGACCGGCGCGGGCGGCTCGACTGGGACACGCGCGCCGTGTGCGCCGCGCCGCAGGAGCGCCTGTGGGAGGGCGGGCTGTGGACCGAGGGGCTCGTCCCCGCGCGCGCGCGCGGCCCGCGCGACGACGAGGCGTTCGAGGCGTTCGGCGCGAAGCTCGACGCGCTCGCGGCGCGCCGTGGCGCCGACGGCCGGCGCGCGTTCGCGATCCCGGTCGACCGCTCGAGCCGCGACCCGGACCTGCTCGCGCTCGACGGGCTCAGCCTCGCCGACTGGCTCGAGCGCGAGGGCCTCGGCGGCGCGCCGGCCCTGCGCTGGTACCTCGACTACGCCTGCCGCGACGACTACGGGTGCCGGCTCGAGACGACCTCGGCCTGGGCCGGGCTCCACTACTTCGTCGCGCGCGAGGGCGACGACCCGAGCCGCGACGAGATCCTGACCTGGCCCGAGGGCAACGGCCGGCTCGTCGACCTGCTCGCGGCGGCCCGCGGCGGGACGCGCTTCGTCGGGCGGAGCCTGTGCCTGCGGCTCCTCCCGGGCGCCGCGCCGGGCGCGCCGTCCGTGGCCGACGTGTGGCACGCGGACCCGGCGGGCGGCCCCACCGCCGGCCGGCTCGTGCGCTACGAGGCCGAGCACCTCGTCGCGGCCGTCCCGCGCTTCGTGCTCGCGCGGCTCCTGCCCGCCCCGCCGCCCGACGCGGCGGCGTTCACCTACGCGCCCTGGCTCGTCGTGAACGTGACGCTCGACGAGCCGCCGGGCGGGATCGGCGCGCCGCTCGCCTGGGACAACGTGGTCCACGGCTCGCCCTCGCTCGGCTACGTCGTCGCGAACCGCGACGGGCCGCGCGGGTCGCCGTGCGTCGTGACCTGGTACCTCCCGCTCGCCGAGCAGGAGCCGGCCACGGCGCGCCGCGCGCTCCTCGAGGTCGACCACGCCGCGGCGGTCGACCTCGCGCTCGGTGAGCTGCTGCGCGTCCACCCGACCCTGCGCGGGCGCGTGCGGAGCGTCGACGCCTGGCGCTGGGGGCACGCCATGGTCCGCCCGGTCCCGGGCTTCGTGTGGGGCCCCGCGCGCGCGGCGGCGCTCACGCGACAGGACGCGCTGCTGACGGCCCACGCGGACCTGTCGGGGATCCCGATCTTCGAGGAGGCGTTCTATCGGGGCGTCCTCGCGGCCGAAGAGGTCCTCCGGCGCGCCGGTCGTGACGACCCGAGCATCCTCGGCTCGGTCTGAAGGCCCCGCGCCCTGCCTCCCTTGCCCATGCCCTCCCTCTTCTCCCCTCTTCCTTCCCTCTTCTCCCCTCTTCCGCCCCGCTTCCTCCCCTCTTCCCCCGGCCCCGCCTCCACTTCCGCCGCACCCGGCGTCGCGCCCATTGCGCCCGCGCACCCGCGGCACTATCGTCCCGCGCTGTGACCGTCGGGCTGCGCCTGATCGCCCTCGTCGCGCTCCTGCCCCTGGCCGCGTCCGCGCCGCCGAGCGAGGCCCCGCCGTCGACCGGGTCGCTCGCCGCCCAGGCCGTCACCGCGGCCACCGCGGTCGAGGTCGAGTCCTCGCCCGACCTCGAGGCGAGGCTGCGCGCGTCGCGGCCCGGCGCGCCGTCCCGCGACGAGCGCCCCGAGCGCGCGTCGCTGGCCGAGGCGAGTGAGGTCGTCGAGGCGGACGACCGCGGCGACGACCTCGACGCCGCGGGCGCGTTCCCCGCGCCCGCGGCCGAAGGGCGCCGTGTCGTCCGGCGCCGCCGGGTGACCCGCGCGGCCGCGCTCGCCTCCCCGATCGAGACCGCGCACCCCGCCCGGGCGCCCCCGCTCGGCTAGCTCCGGTCCGGGGCGCGCGAGCCCCGACCCCGCTCGACGCTCCACCGCGCCGTTCGCTCGCCCCCGGGCGGGCCCCTGCGCGCGCCCGGGAGCCGCAGCGCGTCGACCCGGCCCGAGCCCGCGTCCCGCGCGCCCGAGGTCCGGAGCCGCGGGCGACCCCGACCGGGTCCTCCGGCGCCTCTGGCGGCCCCTCGGCGCACCGCCCCTGGCCGGCGCTCCGTCGGCCGCGTGGCTCCCCCGGCCACGCTCCGGCGACGCGACGCGCTCGCCTCGACCACGCCGTCGGGCCTCGCGCGCGCGCCCGCCCTCCGCGTCCGTTCCCCGCCTCCGCAGTCCGCCCTTCGCCCCCGACCCCGGGGTGCGTCCGCCGTCGAGGTGCCCCTTGCATGCGACCGAGCTCCACCCGGCTCCGACCGCGAACGGCCACGCCCCGGGCCACCACGCCCCGGGCCACCACACCCCGGGCCACCAAGCCCCCGGCCACCACGTCGCCGCCCCGGCGGCGCGCCGTCCTCGCGAGAGCGTGCTCCCGCTCGACACGCTCGAGGGGCCGCCCGAGGCGACGACGCCCGGCGCGGCCGCGCCCGGGCAGCGCCCGCGCTTCACGCTCGCGACGCTCGCGCGCGACGCGCCCGCCGGGGTCGTCACGGGGCTCATGGCGCTCCCGCTCACGGTCGGGATCTGCCGCATGTCGGAGTACCCGATCCAGGTCGGGATCGCGACCGTGATCGCGGCCTGCCTCGTGAGCTTCGCCTGCTACCTCGTGCGGCCGGGCAACCACGTGGGCGTCCCCGGCGTGGCCGCAGGCCTCGCGCCCGTGCTCGCGCTCGGCGTGCACGAGTTCGGGCCGGAGCGCATGCCGTGGCTGATCTTCCTCACGGCCGCGCTCCAGGCGCTCGTGTGGCGCTGGCGGCTCGAGGGCTACATCCTCAAGGCGGTCCCCGGGTTCCTGATCGAGGGCCTCCTCGCGGGCGTCGGGCTCAAGATCGCGCTCAAGTTCCTCCCCGAGACCTGGGCCGTCGTGACCCCGGGCCCGACCTTCTGGACCGGCCAGCGCGCGCTCGTGCTCGCGCTCTCCGTCGGGTCCATGGTCGCGTTCCTCTGGCTCTACCGGCGCTTCAAGGACACGAGCCCCGGGGTCCCGTACATCGCCGTGATCGGGGGGAGCGCCTGGGTCGCGACCCAGGTCGAGGTCCCCATGCTCCGGCTCGAGCCGCACGCCTTCCGGCTCGCCTGGCCGGTCCCCGACCTCGCGGCGATCCCGCTCGCCGAGCACGGCCGCATGCTCCTGTTCGCCGCCATGCTCGCCCTGATCGACGTGATCGAGCAGGTCATGAGCAACGCGGCGATCGAGAAGCTCGACCCGCTCGGCCGCAAGGCCGACTCGAACGCCAGCCTGCTCGTCATGTGGGTCGGCAACGCGCTCTCGAGCCTGTTCGGCGGCATGACGAACCTCGACGGGCTCGCCAAGAGCCAGACGAACCGCATGGCGGGCGCCGTCACGAAGATGTCGACGCTGTTCGTCGCGGCCGTCCTCGGGCTCGCGCTCGCCTTCCCCCAGCTCCTCGAGCGCCTGCCCGAGCTCTCGCTCGCCGTGCTCATGATCTTCACGGGCTGGAAGATGATCGCGGGCCTGTTCCACGTGGCCGAGCACGGCCGCTACGAGCTCGTGATCGCGCTGTTCTGCGGCGCGCTCGTGTTCCGGCTCGGGATCTTCGAGGGGCTGCTCCTGTGCCTCGCGCTCCACACGTTCATCGTGTGGGTCGTCTACCGCCACGAGCGCGTGCCCGCGCTCGAGATCCTGCGCCGGTTCCTGCTCCTGTTCAGCGACCGCGTCCACCCGCACGCGACGCCGACCCTGGCCGTGGGCGAGGACGCGGCCTCGGGCGGCCCGCGCTACAGCAGCGTGGTCCGGCCCGTGACCGAGGGGAAGGACCTGGGCGCGTTCCTCGACGACTGGGCCGACGGCGTGCGCCGCCGCAACCTGCTCTCGGTCGCGAGCTGCTACGACGCGCGCGGGCTCCTCTGGGGCACGTTCGCCAAGGAGCTCCGCACGGGGCACGCCCAGATCAAGGGCTACTTCGAGCACCTGTTCGAGCTCGACCACCTCGACGTCGCGTTCGACTCGGGCGAGACGCGCCGCTACGGCGACGTCTACGTCCGCTCGGGCGCCTACCGCTTCAGCTTTCGCCGCAAGGGGGCGGCCGTGACCGTCCCCGCCCGGTACTCCTTCGTGTGCAAGCGCGAGGCGACCGGGTGGTACATCCTCGAGCACCACTCTTCCGAATTCCCCGCCTGACGGGCCCGCGCCCGGCGACCCCTCGCCGCGCGGGGGGCCGTCCGGACGCGGACCCGCGGGCGGCCAAGGAGCCGACCGTGGACGGACTGACGATCGCGACCCTCACCCCCCTCCTCGCGCTCGCGGCGCTCGCCGCCGGGAGCGTCACCGTGGTCCGGCAGGGCCACGTCGGCGTGGCCGTGCTGTTCGGGCGCTTCCGGCGCGTGCTGCGCCCGGGCCTGACCTTCCGGATCCCGTTCGTCGAGACGGTCTGGAAGCGGCTCTCGCTCCAGAACCGCTCGGCCGAGCTCGAGTTCCAGGCGATCACGAGCGACCAGGCCAACGTGCAGTTCAAGGCCCTGATCATCTACGCCGTCCGCGCCGACGACGAGGAGACGATCAAGCGCGCGGCCTTCAGCTTCGTCGACGACCGGAGCTTCATGCAGGCGCTGATCCGGAGCATCGAGGGCTCGATCCGCGCCTTCGTCGCGACGAAGCGCCAGAGCGAGGTCCTGGGGCTGCGGCACGAGATCGTGCACGAGGTGAACGGGCATCTCGAGGAGGAGCTGAACGCCTGGGGCTTCCACCTCGCGAACCTGCAGATCAACGACATCGCGTTCGACGAGGCGATCATGCGCTCCATGGCCCAGGTCGTCGCCACGAACAACATGAAGGCGGCGGCCGAGAACGAGGCCCAGGCCCAGTTCATCTCGAAGACGCGCGTCGCCGAGGCCGAGGCCCGGGCCCGCCGCGTCGTCGCCGAGGCCGAGCGCGACGCCGACGCCCTGCGCGGCGAGGGCAACGCGCTCCTCCGCCAGCGGATCGCCGCCGGCCTGGCCGAGGCCGGGCGCACGCTCGAGTCGGGCGGCGTCGAGCCCGGCTTCATGCTCTACACCATGTGGCTCGAGGCCATGAAGCACGTCGCCTCGCACGGCCAGGGCAACCTGATCACCTTCGACGGCTCGCTCGAGGGCTTCGAGAAGACCCTCGTGCAGATGACGGCGCTCGGGCGCGCCTCGCGCAACGGCGGGCAGGTCGAGGCCCACGCCCACGCACGGTCGAGCTGACCCGCCCGGGGCGTCGCCCGCGCGGGGGGACGCCGGCCGGGTCGTGGAGCCGCGCCCCGGGGGGGCGCAGGAGGCGCGGCCGGCGGCCTCGAGCCGGGCCGGGGCGGCCCCCGAGCGCGTCGCCCGCCCGGGCCGGTGGCCCC
>JANJTH010000443.1 GCA_024711205.1 Planctomycetota bacterium
CGCGGAGCTCGCCCGGGCCGAGCGCGTCGACCGTCGCCCGCGCGCGCGCGAGCCGGGCGCGCGAGCGCGCGTCGGGGTCGTCGCCGCCGCCCGGCGCGCCGTCGCCCGGGCCGGGCGGGAGGTCGTGGTGCCCGAGGAGGAGGTGCCCGAGCGGCGAGGTGCCGAGCCCCTTGACCGGGGCCAGGTAGACCGTGCAGTGGTGCCGGGCTCGCGTGAGCGCGACGTAGAGCAGCCGCGCCTGCTCGGCCTGCAGCTCGTGCTCGGCCAGGGCCCGGCTGCGGTCCCGGGGCGACGGCCCGCCGCCGGCGGCCGGCGCGCCGGCGGGCCCGGAGGCGGGGCCCTGCGCCGCCACGTCCGAGCCCAGGTCGAGCGTCAGGCGCTCGCCGCGCGCGGGGTCGTGGAAGCGCAGGAAGGCCTCGTCGCCGCGGCGCAGGAGCTGCCCGTCCCACAGGTAGGGGCAGAGGACCACGGGGTACTCGAGCCCCTTGCTCCGGTGGATCGTCACGAGCTGCACCGCCTCGTCGTCGCTCTCGAGCCGGAGCTGCACGGCGTCGGCGTCCGGGCCGTCGCCCGGCGCGTCGTGCTCGGCGCGCGCGAGCTCGTCCTCGAACCAGCGCAGGAGCCCGAGCGGCCCGCGGCGCCCCTCGAGCGCCGCCCGGTGCAGGAGCTCGGCCAGGTGGCGCAGGTTCGTGAGCGCCCGCTCGCCGCCCGTCCGCGCGAGCAGCCGGGTCTGGACGCCGAACTCGTCGAGCAGGCGCCGGAACGCCGCCATGGGCCCGCGCTCCGCCCACAGCGCGCCGATCGCCTGGAGCTGCTCCGCCCGGGCGTCCCAGCCCGGCCCCTCGGGCGCCCCGGCCGCGCCCTCGCCCTCGTCGACGAGGCGCGCGAGCGCGCCCGCGTCGAGCCCGAGGAGGTCCGTCGCGAGCGCGGTCCGGACGGCGCTCGCGCGCCCGGGCTCGAGCGCGGCCGCGAGCACGAGCCGGAGCTCGCGGGCCTCGTCGGTCTCGAACACGCTCGACGCCCCGTGGAGCACGCTCGGGACCCGCCGGCGGCGGAGCTCGCGCTGCAGGAGCTGCGCCTGCGCGTTCGTCCGCACGAGCACGGCCACGTGCCCCGGCCGGAGCGGCCGACCCTCGACCTCGAGCCCGCGCGCGAGCAGCGCCACCACGTCGTCCGGCACGACCCGCCGCAGGAGCGCCCCCAGCTCCTCCTTCCCGTAGAGCCCGCCCTTCCGCGGCGCGAGCGCGACGCGCAGCCGCAGCGGCGCGAGCCGCGGCCCGGGGCCGCCGAGCCGGTCGCCCGCGGCCGCGTCGATCGGGACGTGCCGGATCCGCTCGCACGCGAACGGGTCGACGTGACGCCCGTAGACGGCGCCGAGCGCGTGGACGAGGCCGCGGTCGGACCGGTAGCTCGTGCCGAGCGTGACCGCGCGCCCCGGCGCGACCGCCTGCGCCGCCCGGAGGTAGGCGAACACGTCGGCGCCCCGGAACGCGTAGATCGCCTGCTTCGGGTCGCCGATCAGGTGGAAGAACCGGTCGTCGCGGGCGAACAGGCGCGAGAAGATCGCGAACTGGGTCGTGTCGGTGTCCTGGAACTCGTCGATCAGCGCGGCGCGGTAGCGCGCCCGGAGCGACGCGGCCAGCCGGTCGCCCGCGCGCGGGTCCTCGAGCGCCCGGCGCAGCAGCACGAGCAGGTCGTCGAACGAGACGAGCCCGAGCGCCTCCTTGCGCCGGTCGAGCTCGGCCCGCGCGTGCGCGGCGAGGTCGAGGTGGAGCCGGACGGCCTGGGCCTCGAGCCAGCGCGCGTGCGGCGCGAGCGCGGCCCACAGCGCCTCGAGCCGGTCGAACAGGGCGTGCGCCGGGACGCCGTGCTTCTTGCGCCTCGCCTTGTGGGTGTGCTCGTCGAGGGACCCGGTCCGCAGCGCGAAGGCGGGCGCGCCGAGGAGGGCGTGGGACGGGGCCCGCGGCGGGTCGTCGACCCAGGCGTCGAGCGCCGCGAGCGCGTCGGGCGCGCGGTCGGCCACGGGCTTGTTCAGGAGGCCCGCGGCGAGCGCGGCCTCGAGGACGGCGCGCGCGCCCGCGGCGTCCGCGGCCCACGCGGCGCGCACGGCGTCGACGGCGGCCGTGAACGCGGCGAGGTCGACGGGCGGCGGCGGGTCGAGCGCCGGGGGGAGCAGGGCGACGTCGTGGTCGCTCGTGACGCGCCGGGCGAGCGCGCGCAGGCCGTCGGGCGAGACGCGCAGGTGCGGGCGCCCCTTCTTGTCGTCGCCCCCGCCGACGAGGTAGCGGTAGACGTCGGGCTCGAGCCCCGACATGCGCGCCGTCCAGAAGTCCGCCACGACCTCCTCGAGGAGCTCGCGCAGGTCGGTCGAGAGCTCGGCGTCGAACCGCGCCCCGCTCTCGAAGGCGTGCTCCGCGAGCGCGCGCCGGCAGAACCCGTGGATCGTCGAGATCGTCGCCTGGTCGAGCTCGGCCTGCGCCTCCCGGAGCCGCCGCGCGTCCTCCGGCCCGTGGCCCGCCGCGCGCCGGTCCGCGCTCCACGTGGCGAGCCAGTCGTCGCCCGCGGGCGGCCGCCCCTCGCACGCGAGCTGCGCGGCGCGCAGCCGCGCGCGGACCCGGTCGCGCAGCTCGGCCGTCGCGGCCTCCGTGAACGTCACGACGAGGACCTCGGGGAGGCGCAGCCCCTCCTCGAGCAGGAGCTTCAGGACGAGCGTCGTGATCGTGTAGGTCTTGCCCGTCCCCGCGCTCGCCTCGATCAGCGTCGTCCCGGGCGCGAGCCGCGCGGCGGGGTCGAACCTGGGCGGCGGGGTCGAGGGCGCCGGCCCGCTCACGGGGCCTCCGCGCGCAGGTGGCGGAGCATGGGGCCGAGCACGCGCAGCGCGAGCGCCTCGAAGTCGAGCCCCGGGCCGAGCGCGGCCCAGGGCTCGGGGGCGCCCTCGCGCCTGCCCGGCCCGAACGGCGGCTCCGGGCCGAACGCTCGCAGCACGAACGGGTCGTCGCCCTCGCCCTCGCCCGGGGCGTGCTCGCCCGCGCGCCAGCCCTTGGCCGCCGCCGCGAGGGCGTCCTCGCGCGGCTTGTCGGCGAGCGCCGCGCGTGCGTAGGCGGCCGACGCCTCGGGGAACAGGGGCAAGGGCGCGCGCCGCCCGAGCGCGTGGACGAGGAGCAGGTCCGCGAGGAGCCCCGCCGCGTCGTCGACCGGGCCGAGCGCGCGGACCTCGACCCAGGGGGCCTCCGCCCGCCGGTGCACGAGCGCGCTCCGCCAGCCGGCCCCCGGCGCGGCCGCGCAGAGCGCCAGGTGCGTGGCCCACAGCGCGAGGTCGTGCCGCGCGCGCGGCCCGCCCGCCGCGACCACGACCCGGCCGCCCGGCCACAGGTCGCCGACGCTGCCCGTGAGCCGCCACGGGCCGAGCGCGAGGTCGACCTCGAGCGGCGGGAGGGCGACCTGCCCGGGCGCGGCGCCCCGGCGCGCGCGCGCGGCCGCGGCGAACGCGGCGACCGACGGCGCGAGGTCGACGAGCGCGCAGTCCCCGGGCGTCCCCGGCGGGAGCGCGCCG
>JANJTH010000478.1 GCA_024711205.1 Planctomycetota bacterium
CGCGGAGCGGCGGCTCGCCGCCCTCGAGGACCTCGTGCGGCGGTTCCGCCCGTTCGTGCTCGACCACGAGGCCGTGTTCGAGGCGCGCGCGCTCGACGCGCTCGCGGCCGAGCTGCCGCCCGCCGAGCGCGCCCCGTTCGACCCGGACGTGCGCGGGCTCGACTGGCGGGCCTACTGGCTCGAGGCGCACGTCCCGGGGCTCCGGCGCTGGGTGTGGCCGCTCCTCGAGGGCGCCCGCGTCGAGCGCGGCCCCGTCCGGCCCGTGTCCCTGGCCGTCCCCCCTCCTTCGCCCGGCCCGGCCGGGGCCGCGCGCCCGGCGCGCGCCGAGGCAGGGGCCGCCCCGTGACGACGCTCGTGACGGGCGCCACGGGCTACCTGGGCGGCTACGTGGTGGAGCGCCTGCTCGCGCGCGGCGAGCGCGTCGTGGCGCTCGTGCGCGCGCGCGACGACGCCGAGGCCCGGGCCCGCCTGTGGGCCGCGCTCGAGCTCCACCGGACGCCCGACCCCGGGCCGGGCCCGCGCGCCCCCGCCGACCTCGAGGCCGCCGGCGCGTGGCTCGCAGGGCACCTCGCCGCGGGGCGGCTCGCGCTCGTGCGCGGCGACGTGCGCCTGCCCGACCTGGGCCTCGACGCGGCCGCGCGCGAGCGCGTCGCGGCCGAGGTCACGGGCGTCGTCCACGCGGCGGCGACGCTGAACCGCCGCTCGTCGCGCGCCTGCATGGACGTGAACCTGCGGGGCGCGCTCGAGGTCGCGCGCCTCGTCCGCGCGCAGGCCGAGCGCGGGCGCCTGCGCCGCTACGTGCACGTCTCGACGGTCGCCGTCGCCGGGCGCCGGCAGGGCGAGGTCGTGGGCGAGGACGCGGCGCTCGACTTCGCGCGCTCGGACTGGGACCCCTACGCGGCGACGAAGAAGTTCGCCGAGCACCTGACCGAGCGGCTCCTGGGCGACCTGCCCGTCGTCACCGTCCGCCCGAGCATCGTGCTCGGCGACGCGACGCGCGCCGCGACGACGCAGTTCGACATGGCGCTCGCGTTCGTGCGGCTGGCGCAGAGCCCGGTCCTCCCGTTCGTGCCCGAGGCGCGGCTCGACATCGTGCCCGCCGACTTCGTGGCCGACGCCCTGTGCGACCTGCACCTCGCGCCGGCCCCGCGCCACCGCGCCTACCACCTCGCCGCCGGGCGGACCTCCCCCACGTTCCGCGAGGTGACGGACGCGCTCGCCCGCGACCTGGGCCTGCGGCCGCCGCGCTTCGCGCCCGCGCTGGCCGGCCCCGGCGGGCGCGCCGTGGCCGCGCTCTCGCGCCTGCGCGGGCCGCTCGCGCCGGTCGGGCGCCTGGGCGCGCTCCTCGACGTGTTCTGGCCGTACCTCACCTGGGACGTCGTGTTCGACCACGCGCGCGTCGTGGCCGAGACGGGCCGGACGCCGGCGCGCTTCCCCGACACCTGCGCCGCGCTGTTCCGGTTCTGCCGCGCGCACGGCTTCACCTACCCGCACGCGCCGCCGCCCGCGGCGGTGCTCGCGGCGCCCGCGCCCGACGCCTCGCCCCCGGGGCCCGAGGCGGCCTCGTGAGGCTGCGCGACCTGCTCCCGCTCCCGGCCGCGGCCGACGTCGCGCTCGAGGGGGCCATGCTCGCGGCCGTCGAGGCGGGCCGCGTCGCGCACGCGCTCGGCCAGGGCGCGCCCTGGCGCCCGGGCGAGCCCCTGCGCCTGCTCCTCGTCGGCTACCTGGGGACCCGCAACACGGGCGCCGACGTGCGCGTGAGCGAGCTGGTCCGGCAGGTCCGGCACGTCCTCGGCGACGCGCACGTCGCGCTCACCGCGGTGACGTCCGACGCGCGGCTCTCGGCCGGCTACTTCCCGGGCGTCGAGCAGGTGCGCCTCCCCGACCTCTACCCGCCGTTCCTCCTCCGCGAGACGGGCCGGCACCACGGCGTGATCGCGTGCGAAGGGTCCATGTTCAAGAGCACGTTCGCGAACGCGCTCACGACGCTCATGGCGGGCGCGCTCGGGCTCGCCGTCGCCCGCAACCAGCTCGCGGTCGGCTGGGGCGCGGAGGCCGGGCGCATGGACGCGGCGCTCGAGGCGTTCGTGGCGCGGACGTGCCGCGGCGCGCTCGTCCTGTGCCGCAACGAGCCCTCGCGCGAGGTGCTCGGGCGGCTCGGCGTGCGCACGACCGGCGGCACCGACACGGCCTGGACGTTCGAGCCCGACCCGCCCGAGGTCGGCGCGGGCCTGCTGCGCGCGGCCGGCTGGGACGGCCGCGCGCCGGTGCTCGTCGTGTGCCCGGTGAACCCCTACTGGTGGCCCGTGCGCCCGCGCGCGGGCCGCGCGCTCCTCGACCGCGCGCGCGGGGCCACGCCCGACGACCACTACCGCGCGCTCTACTACCACGACTACGGGCCCGACGACCGGGCGCGCTTCGAGGCGTACCTCGACGCGCTCGCCGCGGCGGTCGGCCCGTTCGCGCGCGCGCGCGGGGCGTTCGTCGCGCTCGTCGGCATGGAGCGGCTCGACCGGCGCGCGTGCGCGGCGCTCGCCGACCGGCTCGGCGGCGCGCCCGCGCTCGTGTCGGACGAGCACGACATGTTCCGGCTCGTGAGCGTGCTCCGGCGCGCGCGCTGGCTCGTGAGCTCGCGCTACCACGCGCTCGTGTGCGCGACGCCCGGCGGCGTCCCGGGCGTCGGCGTGACCTTCGACGAGCGGATCCGCAACCTGCTCGAGGGCCGCGGGCAGGCCGAGCTGTGCCTCGCGGCCGACGACCCGGCGCTCGCGCTGCGGCTCGCGGACGCGCTCGAGCGGCTCGAGCGCGAGCGCGAGCCGCTCGCGCGCGCCGTCCTGAGCACGCTCCCGGGCGAGCTCGCGGCGATGGGCGGCATGGGGCTCGACTTCGCCGACGAGGTCGCGCGGCGCTGCCCGGGCTTCCCGCTGCGCGCCCTGCCGCGCGACCCGTGGGCGCACCTGCCCCCGCTCGGGCCGCAGCTCGAGGCCGCGCTCGAGCGGGCGCCTCGCGGGGCCGGGTAGGCGTCGCGCGCCGGCGCGCGGGCGCGGGAGGAGGAGGCGTCGTGCAGCTCACCGAGCAGGAGGTCGAGGCGATCCTGGGCGAGATGCGCGAGCGCGGCGGGACCGCGTGGCGGGGCGGCTCGCGCTGCAACACGACCTACTCGTTCTCCGAGGGGCGTTACCGGCGGGCGGACTTCGACGAGGGCCACGTGGAGGAGTTCGCGATCGCCGAGGACGAGGTCCGGCGCGCGATCGCCGGGGAGCCGCAGGCGTTCCTGCCGCTCCTGCGGGCGCCGCACCACCGCCTGCTGCGGGCGGCGCTCGCCGCGGGCGACCGGGGCGCGGCCCGGGCGCACCTGCGCGCCTCGCTGGCCTGGGGCGACCGGCTCGACCAGGGCGCGGTCCTCGACGCGTTCCTGGCCTGGCCCGAGGCGCGGCCGACCCCCGAGGTCGTCGCGCTCGCGCGCGAGAAGCTCTCGAGCTTCACGGCCTGGCACGTGTGGATGGACGCGACCGGCTGGGACCGCAGCCCCGAGAACGGGCGGCGCGGCGTCGCGTTCGTCGACGGGCTCGTGGAGCTGGCCGGGCGCGCGCCCGGCTGGAGCCAGGCCCGGGCGTCCTTCCACGAGCTCGCCGGCGACCCGGCGGCGGCGCTCGCCGACCTCGAGGCGGAGGTGGCCGAGGCGGCGGCGCGCGGCGCGGAGGCGCCGGAGCACGTGCGCGAGCGGCTCGCGCGCCTGCGCGCGAAGGGCGGCGCGTAGCGCCCCGCGCGCGCCG
>JANJTH010000484.1 GCA_024711205.1 Planctomycetota bacterium
AGGGCCACACCTGTATCCATTCCGAACACAGAAGTTAAGCCTGGCGCGCCGATGGTACTGTCACAACGGGAGAGTAGGTTGTTGCCCGGTCTATCGAGCCCCCGCACGCGAAAGCGTGCGGGGGCTCGATCCCTTTCCGGAGCCCTGGTGCTCGCTCCGAGCCGGGCTTCCTTCCCGGTGTCTTCGCTCGTCTCGAGCCAGCTTCGTGGGGCCGATCGTGGGGGAGCCGACCCGGCGGTGGCAGCATGGACGCGGCGCCGTCCGGCCCTCCGTTGCTCCTTCGGGCCGGAGCGCGCTCGAGACCGGCGCTCGAGGCCGGCGCTCCGACCAGCCCCTTCGGGGGTGACGGCCCGCGAGGGGCCCGGGTATCGTCCTCCACGTGCCTTGTGACGTCTGTCCCGCGACCGAGGCCCTCGCGACGTGCGCGCTCTGCGCGCGGAGCGTCTGCGATCGCCACCGGGCCACCACCGACGGTCTGACCGCATGCTCCGCCTGCGTCGAGGCGGAGCACGCGCGCCGCGCCAGGGCCCGGGCCGCAGCCGAGGCCCTCGCTCGCGTCGCGGCGGAGGATCGGCCGCGTCGTGGCGCCCCGGATGACGCCTCGGCGCCGAGCGTCGCGCACTCGACGGCCTCGTCGCCTGCGCCCCTCGCCGAGCCGCCGCCGGTCTTCGCGCCGATCGCGCTCGGCGGGGTCGCCGGTGCCGCGGCCCTCGGCTACGCCTGGTGGCTGCTCGACGGCGTCGCGCGCGAGGGGGCGCTCGCCGCGTGGGCGGTCCTCCCTGCCGCCACGACCTGCGCCGCGCTCGCCTTCGTGGGCGTGTGGATCATCGTGCGCGTGCGTTGGCCCCGCGCCGGCGAGCGGGCCACCTGAGCGGCCCGCGGCGCGGGGGCCGGGACCGGCGCGAGGCGGGGGCGAGCCCGCGGGCCAGGCCGTGGCGCCACCCGGAGCTCAGGGTCGCGTTCACCGACGACGGCCGGGTGTGGGTCGACCAGCCTGGCGCGCGCGGCCTCGAGGCCTCGCCCGACCTCCTCGACCTGCTCGCGCTCCTCGACGGACGGCGGGACGCCCGCGACCTCGCCCATGCGCTCCGCGCCCGCGGGCGCTGGCCGCAGGCCAGCCCGGCCCTCGCCCTGCGCCTCGTCGAAGAGGCGCTCGATCGCCTCGCAGACGCCGGGCTGCTCGCGAAGGCCGAGCAGGACGTCGGGACCCCGGAGGAATCGGCCGACGGCGGCGGAGGCGGCGAGGGCGGCTACGCGCACCCTGCCGTCCATCGGCTCATGCTCCAGGACGGTCCCCGGACGGCCGCCTTCGCGCGCGCCCTGGCGGCGGTCGTTCGGCCTGGCGACGCCGTCCTCGACCTCGGCACCGGCTCCGGCGCGCTGGCGGTCTTCGCGGCTCGCGCCGGGGCCGGGCGGGTCTACGCGGTCGAGCGCACGCAGGCCGCGCGCCTCGCGCGGGAGGTCGTCGCGCGCAACGGCGTGGACCGCGTCGTCGCGGTCCACGAGGGCGACGTCCGGGACGTCGCCCTCCCGAGCCGCGTCGACGTGCTCGTGAGCGAGTGGCTCGGGCACTTCGCGCTCCACGAGGGGCTGTGGCCGGTCGTCGTGCACGCGCGCGACGCATGGCTCCGCATGGGCGGGACGCTCGTGCCGGCGCGGGTCCGGCTGCTCGTGGCGCCGTTCGAGGACCCGCTCCTGCGGGCCCGGGGCCCCGCCTGGTGGGACGGGCGCCCGTGGGGCCTCGACCTGGGGGCGCTCGGCGCGGCCGAGCGCGCCCGGCCGCTCGCGCTCGTCGAGCGGATCGAGCCAGGCGCCCTGAGGGCGACCCCCGCCGTCGTGCACACGCTCGACTGCGCCCGGGCGGACGCCTCGGCGCAGACCTTCGAGGCCGAGGTGTCGTTCACCGTCGAGCGCGACGCGCTCCTCGATGGCGTCGCGGGGTGGTTCGAGGCCGACCTCGCGCCCGGCGTCACGCTCGATACGGGCCCGGCCGCGCCCGCGACGCACTGGCGGCAGCTCCTCCTCCAGGTCGACCCCGTGCCGGTCGCGCCCGGCGACGTCGTCGTGGTCCGCCTGGCGGCGGGCGAGCCCGGGAGCTGGGGCCTCCCGAGCTACGCGCTCGAGCTCCAGGTCGCGGGCAAGCCGGCGCGCGCGCCTTGGGCCCGGGCCGCCCGGTTCGCCGCCGGCTAGCTCATGCGCAGGCTGAGGGCGAGCCCGAGCACGAGGGCGACCCCGACGACCGCGGCCCCCGCCGTCACCACGCCGTCGACGACGCGGGCCTGGACGGCGGCCGCGCCACGTCGCGCGACCCGCCCCGCGAGCGCCGCGCTCACGCCGCGCTCCCGACGAACAGGCCGAGCAGGCAGAAGAACGCGACGCGCGCCGCGCGCTGCCCGGTTCCCGCCAGCGCCGCGAGCGGCCCCGATCCCCCCGACGTCCGTCCCGGAGCGTCGGGCGCGGTCAGCGCCTCCACCGCCTCGTCGATCCCGGCCTCGACGAGGGCCTCGCCCAGCACCTCGGCCCCCAGCTCCACCAAGGCCTCACCCATCCTGACCCCCTCCGGCGCAACGCGCCCTCGGGTCCGAAAGCGAGCCTCGTGCCACCAGGACGCGCGCGTCGAGGTCCTTGTCGGACGGGGGGGACCTCGGGCGCGCCCCGGGCAGGTGTGCGGCGCTCGACGACGGGGCGTCGAGGATCGAACGGCCGGCCGCGAGCGGCCCCGGTCCGGTAACCTGGCGGGAAGGCGCCCGGGTGGCGCCGGGAGCGGGCCCATGACGGACACGGCGACGCGCGCGACGCGCGACTACATCGAGCAGGCCGAGCGCTTCGGGGCGCGCAACTACGCGCCGGTCGAGGTCGTGATCACGCGCGGCGAGGGCTGCTTCCTGTGGGACGTCGAGGGACGGCGCTACTACGACTTCCTGAGCGCCTACTCGGCCGTCAACCAGGGCCACTGCCACCCGAGGATCGTGCAGGCGCTCGTCGAGCAGGCGCAGCGGCTCACGCTGACCTCGCGGGCGTTCCACAACGACCGCATGGGCGACATGCTCGAGAAGATCGCCGAGCTGACCGGGTTCCAGCGCGTGCTGCCGATGAACACGGGGGCCGAGGCCGTCGAGACGGCGATCAAGGCCATGCGCCGCTGGGGTTACCTGGTCAAGGGCGTGCCCGACGGGAAGGCCGAGATCATCGTCGCCGAGGACAACTTCCACGGGCGCACGACGACGATCGTCGGGTTCTCGAGCGACCCCGACGCCTATGCGCACTTCGGGCCGCCGACGCCAGGCTTCGTGCGCGTCCCCTACGGCGACGCGGCGGCGCTCGAGGCGGCGCTCGGCCCGAACACCGTCGGGGTGCTCCTCGAGCCGATCCAGGGCGAGGCCGGCGTGATCATTCCCCCGGACGACTACCTGCCCCGGGTGCGGGCCGCCTGCACGCGCGCGCGCGCGCTGCTCTGCCTCGACGAGATCCAGACGGGCCTGGGGCGGACCGGCAAGATGTTCGCTTACGAGCACGTCGGCGCCTGCCCGGACCTGCTCGTGCTCGGCAAGGCGCTCTCGGGCGGGGTCTACCCGGTCTCGTGCGTCGCGGGGCTGAGCGAGGTCATGGAGCTGTTCACGCCCGGGACGCACGGGTCGACCTACGGGGGCAACCCCCTCGCCGCGGCCGTCGCCACGGCCGCGCTCGAGGTGCTCGTGGACGAGGGGCTGCCCGAGCGGGCGGCGCGCCTCGGCGCGCACGCGCTCGCGCGCCTGCGGGCCGAGCTCACGAGCCCGGGGGTCCGCGAGGTGCGCGGGCGTGGCCTCATGCTCGCGGTCGAGCTGAAGGCGCCCGCCGCGAAGCAGGCCGTGCGCGCGCTCAAGGACGCGGGCGTGCTCGCCAAGGACACGCACAAGACCACGATCCGCTTCGCCCCCGCGCTCGTGATCGACGACGAGGACCTCGACCGCGCGCTCGACCTGATCGTCCCCGTCCTGAACCGGGCCTGACCGGGCGGCGCCGAGCTTGGAGCTCGACCACGACGAGTCCGCGCGCGGGGCCACGAGCAGGACGATCCGCTCCCCGCTCGCGCTGACGCTCGTCGCGGCGGCGGCCACGGTCGGGCTGTACGGGCTCGACGGGCACCCGCTCGCGCTGGCCTTCGGCGTCGCGGCGTTCGCGGCCGCCTGGCTGGCCCAGGGCTACTTCCTGCGGCGGGTCGTCGTGACCCACCGGCGGATCGTCGAGTACCGGCCGGACCTGGCGCGGTGGGCCCGGTCCCTGCCCCGGCTCGCGGGCCTCGAGCTGCGCCGTCGGCGCGTCATCGAGCTCGACCTCGTGGCGCAGGTCGAGCGCCGGGGGACGGCCGTCCGGCTCCACATGCGCGACGGCGCGGAGCACCGGGTCGAGTGCCACGACCTCGACCACACGGCCGAGGTGTTCGGCGCGCTCGAGGCCCGGCTCGGCGAGCGGCGGGTGCGGGGGCCGCGGACGGCCTTCGGCGCGCTCGGGGGGCGCCCCGCGGCGGTCCGGGTCGGGCCCGTGCAGGTGACGGCACGTCCGGCCCCCGAGGCGCGCCGCTGCCCCTACTGCCACGACGGGCTCGACGAGGACGACGTGACGCCTTGCCCGGGCTGCGCGGCGCCCCACCACGCCGAGTGCCTCGAGATCCACGGCGGCTGCTCGGCCTACGGCTGCCAGCGACCCCTCCGGCGCCAGGAGAACCGCCTGCCCGCGGGTTGACCTGCGCCGCCCGCGCGTGGCCCCTGGCTGACTACAAGGGCGTCGGAAAATATGCTCTCCTCTCGCGCAACGGGCCCCCTGGCCCCCCGACGGAGCGTGACGCGCGATGACCCCAGACCAATCCCCCGAGCGGCCGTGCCTGCTCGCCGCGGCCCGCGGGTTCGTGGGCTCGTCCGTGGGCGCGAAGGCGCTCATGGCGCTCAGCGGCCTCGGGCTGATCGGCTTCCTCGTCGTCCACATGGGCGGCAACCTCCAGATGCACCTCGGCCCGGAGCCCATGAACGCCTACGCGAAGGCGCTCAAGGGCCAGCCGCTCGTGCTCTGGCCGGCGCGGCTCGGGCTGCTCGGGATGTTCCTCCTCCACGTCGGCCTCGCGTTCCACCTCAACGCGAAGAACGCCAAGGCGCGCCCGATCGCCTACGCCAGCGACCGGGCGGTCGCGTCCACCTGGGCGTCCCGGCACATGCTGCTCACGGGGGCGCTCGTGCTCGCGTTCCTCGGCTACCACCTGGCGCACTTCACGCTCGGGCTCACGCACGCGGACCACTTCGCGCTCGTGGACGCGCAGGGCCGGCACGACGTCTACGCGATGGTCGTGCACGGGTTCCGCTCGCCGGTCGTCGCGGGCAGCTACGTGCTCGCCATGTTCGTCCTCGCGCTCCACCTGAGCCACGGGTTCGGGAGCCTGTGGCGCAGCCTGGGCACCTCGAGCCCCGCGCTCGTCGACGCGCTCCGCAAGGCGGGGATCGCCGTCGCGCTCGCGATCACGCTCGGGTTCGCGACCGTGCCCATCGGCGTGGTCGCGGGCACGATCGGGCGCGAGGTGCCGAGGCTCGACGCGGGCGGGCCGCCCGTGACCGAGCTGGGCGCGGCGCCCGGCGGGCGCGAGGCCGGCCCGGTGCGGGTCGCGGGAGGTGTCCGGTGAAGCTCGACGCGCGCGTGCCGGCGGGGCCCATGGCCGAGAAGTGGACCCGCCACCGGACCGAGATGAAGCTCGTGAGCCCCGCGAACAAGCGGAAGTTCAAGGTGATCGTCGTCGGCTCCGGCCTGGCCGGCGGCTCCGCGGCCGCCTCGCTCTCCGAGCTCGGCTACCAGGTCCACTGCTTCACGTTCCACGACACGCCCCGGCGCGCGCACAGCGTCGCGGCGCAGGGCGGGATCAACGCGGCCAAGAACTACCCGAACGACGGCGACAGCGTCCACCGGCTGTTCTACGACACGGTGAAGGGCGGCGACTTCCGCTCGCGCGAGGCGAACGTCCACCGGCTCTCCGAGGTCAGCGCGGCGATCATCGACCAGTGCGTGGCCCAGGGGGTCCCGTTCTCGCGCGAGTACGGCGGGCTGCTCGCCAACCGCAGCTTCGGCGGGGCGCAGGTCTCGCGCACGTTCTACTGCCGGGGTCAGACCGGGCAGCAGCTCCTGCTCGGCTGCTACGCCGGGCTCAACAAGCAGATCGCCGCCGGCGGCGTGAAGATGCACACGCGCCGCGAGCTGCTCGACGTCGTGATCCAGGACGGGGTGGCCCGCGGGATCATCGTGCGCGACCTCGTGACGGGCGCGGTCGAGCGCCACGCGGCGCACGCGGTCGTGCTCGCGACCGGCGGCTACAGCAACGTGTTCTACCTGTCCACGAACGCCATGGGCTGCAACGCCACGGCGATCTGGCGGGCGCACAAGCGCGGGGCCGGGTTCGCGAACCCCTGCTACACGCAGATCCACCCGACCTGCATCCCGCAGAGCGGCGACCACCAGAGCAAGCTGACGCTCATGAGCGAGTCGCTCCGCAACGACGGGCGGGTGTGGGTGCCCAAGCAGAAGGGCGACAAGCGCCCACCCGCGCAGATCCCCGAGGGGGAGCGGGACTACTACCTGGAGCGGAAGTACCCCAGCTTCGGCAACCTGGCGCCCCGCGACATCTCGTCGCGCGCCGCCAAGGAGGCCTGCGACGACGGGCGCGGGGTCGGGCCCGGCGGGCGCGGGGTCTACCTCGACTTCGCCGCCGCGATCCAGCGGCTCGGGCGCCCGGCGATCGTCGAGCGCTACGGCAACCTGTTCGACATGTACGAGCGGATCACGGGCGAGAACGCCTACCAGGTCCCGATGCGGATCTACCCCGCCCCGCACTACACGATGGGCGGGCTGTGGGTCGACTACGACCTGATGAGCAACGTCCCCGGGCTGTTCGTGATCGGCGAGGCCAACTTCTCCGACCACGGCGCCAACCGGCTCGGCGCGAGCGCGCTCATGCAGGGGCTCGCCGACGGCTACTTCGTGCTGCCCTACACGATCGGCGCCTACCTGGCCGGGTCGAAGCTGGGCGAGGTGAAGGGCGACGAGCAGCCGTTCACGGACGCGCAGAAGGAGGTCGAGGCCCGGGCCGCGAAGCTGCTCGGGGTCGGCGGCAAGCGCCCGGCGGCAGCCTTCCACCGCGAGCTCGGCCGGCTCATGTGGGAGCGCTGCGGCATGGCCCGCAACGACGCCGGGCTCAAGCAGACGATCGAGGAGGTCCGCGGGCTGCGCGAGCGGTTCTGGCAGGACGTCAAGGTCCCGGGCGGCGCGAACGGCCTGAACCCGGCGCTCGAGGAGGCAGGGCGCGTGGCCGACTTCATCGAGCTCGCGGAGCTCATGTGCCGCGACGCGCTCCAGCGCGAGGAGTCGTGCGGCGGGCACTTCCGCGAGGAGTACCAGACGCCCGACGGCGAGGCGAAGCGCGACGACGAGCGGTTCTGCCACGCGAGCGTGTGGGAGTGGAAGGGCGAGGGCGAGCCGCAGGCGCTCCACCAGGAGCCGCTCTCGTTCGAGGTCGTCGCGCTCTCCACGCGGAGCTACAAGTGAGGAGCTGCAAGTGAGCGGGACCATGAACCTGAAGCTCCGCGTGTGGCGCCAGCCGAGCGCGGGCCAGCCCGGCGCCTTCCGCGACTACGAGGCGAAGGACGTCTCGCCCGACGAGTCGTTCCTCGAGATGTTCGACCGGCTCAACGAGCGCCTGATCGAGCAGGGCGAGGAGCCGATCGCCTTCGAGCACGACTGCCGCGAGGGGATCTGCGGCGCGTGCAGCATGGTGATCGACGGCATCCCGCACGGGCCCGAGCGGGCGACCACGACCTGCCAGCTCTTCATGCGGCACTTCCGCGACGGCCAGACGGTCGTGGTCGAGCCGTGGCGCGCGGCGGCCTTCCCGGTGCTCAAGGATCTCGTGTGCGACCGGGGGTCGTTCGACCGGATCCTCCAGGCGGGCGGGTTCGTGAGCGTGGCGACGGGCAACGCGCCCGACGCGAACTCGGTCCCGATCGGCAAGGAGGCGGCCGACGCCGCGATGGACGCGGCGCAGTGCATCGGCTGCGGCGCGTGCGTCGCCGCCTGCAAGAACGCCTCGGCCATGCTGTTCGTGGCCGCGAAGGTCTCGCACCTCGCGCTGCTCCCCCAGGGGCAGCCCGAGCGGGCCCGGCGCGCGCTGGGCATGGTCAAGGCCATGGACCGCGAGGGGTTCGGGGCCTGCACGAACTACGGCGAGTGCGAGGCCGCCTGCCCGAAGTCGATCTCGGTCAGCTACATCGCGCGCCTGAACCGCGAGTACCTCCGCGCGCAGGTCACGCCGACGGTCTGAGCCCGCGGCAAGGGCCGGCGCCACGGCCCGCGGCAAGGGCCTGCGCGGCCCGCGGTCCGGCGCCATGGCCCGCTGCGGGGGCCGGCGCCATGGCCCGCTGCACGGGACGGCGCCACGGTCCGCTGCTCAGGGCCGCGCCACGGCTCCTGCGCGGGCCCGCAGCCGTCAGGCGCCGGGGACCTCCGGCGGGCCGGCGGCGAGCGGGCCCGCGTGGCCGCGGAACCGCTGGTCGAGGAACCGCTCCAGGTCGGGGGCGCGGGCCGCCGCCCGGGCGCGGGCGTCCGCCACGACGCCGAGGGCCTCGGCCAGGTCGAGCTCGCCCTCGCCGAGCGCGCGCCGGAGCAGGCAGGCGTAGCGACGGCACCGCGCCGGGCGGGCCGCATAGATCACGCACAGCGTGCCCTCGAGCGCCGCGCAGGGCTGGGGGAGCCCGGGGCCGCGCGGCGCGCCCGCGGCGTCGAGGCCGCCCGGGTCGGCGCCGAGCGACCGCAGGGCCTCGACCTCGCCCGGCGCGAGCGGGGTCCGGCGGTAGAGGGTCCCGTCGCAGCACAGGCCGCAGCGCTCGCACAGCAGCTCGACGTCGGCCACACCCCAGGAGAGCACGACCCGGCGCCGCCGCCCAGGCTCGACCTCCGCTGGTCGTGGAGGCCCGACGCGCGGGTGAAGGCAAGACCGACGCGGCGCCGAAGGGGAGGGGGAGGAGGTGCGGCATGGCGGGGGAGAAGCGGATGACGACGCGGCGCAAGGCGACGGGGACCCAGGAGCCGCAGGCCAGGACGACCGCCCGCCGCTCGACGCGCCGGATCGCCAAGGCCGCCGAGCCGGCGCCCGAGGCGGCGCCGCCCCCACCGGCGGAGTCCTTCGCGCCGCCGCCGGCGGAGTCCTTCACGTCGGCGTCGACCTCGGAGCCGGCGAGCTCCTCGCGCGACCCGGTGACGGGGCCGGACCGGGAGACGTTCGAGGGGCCCGGGGCCACGGCGGCTTTCCAGCGGGCCGTGGCCGCGCCGCCGAGCGAGTGGATCCCGATCGTCTACGAGGGCCGCGGGGTGTTCGTCGACCGCGACGCGGGGGTGTTCACGACGGGCCTGCGCACGCGCCTCCGCGCGCCGCTCGCCTCGCGGCTGCTCGGCTTCGAGGGCTTCCGCCAGGCCGCGTGAGCCTGCGAAGCTCGCGTGAGGTCCGCGCCGGGCTCGGGCCGTGCTCGGCCGAGCTCCCGTCCGCCGAGCCCGGCCCTCGCGCGTCGCTCGGGGCCGGCCGACGGGGCGGTGCCAGGCAGGAGCCATGAGCTCGATCCTCGAGGAGTCGACCGGTCGCCTGCGCCTCGCCCCGCTCACGGTCGAGCAGTACGAGGCGATGATCGCCCAGGGGATCCTGGCCGAGGGCGAGCCGATCGAGCTGATCGACGGCCTGCTCGTGTCCAAGGACCGCGCCGCGGCCGGCGGGGCGCTCATGACCGTGGCGCCAGCGCACCAGCTCGTCGTCAAGCGGCTGGCGCGGCTTCTCTCCGGCGTGGAAGGCCTCGGCTGCCACGTGTCGATCCAGGGGCCGGTGCGGCTCCCGCCTCGGGACGAGCCCGAGCCGGACGTGGCGGTCGCGCAGGGTGTTCCCGAGGACTACGCCGCGCGGCACCCCGGCCCGGCCGACGTCTGGTCCGTCATCGAGGTCTCGGACAGCTCGCTCCTGCGGGACCGGACCACCAAGCTGCGCGTCTACGCCGCAGCCGGGCTCCCCCAGTACGTGATCGTGAACCTCGTCGATCGGTGCCTGGAGGTCCACGAGGAGCCCGCGCCCGCGGAGCAGCGTTACCGCTCGAATGTCGCGCTGCGCGCGGGTGGCCCTGAGGCCTGGATCGCCGCGGGCGCCCTGGGCTCGGGCATGGGCGTGCGGCTGCGCGTCGAGGACGTCCTGCGCTGACCCGCGCGGGGTGACGGCGCGGCCGCGTCAGGGCCGGGCGCCCGGCTTCCCACGCCGGGCGCGCGCCTTCGTGCCCTTCCCCCCGCCGAGCGCGACGATCGCGTCGAACGCGTCCGGTGGGAGCGGCATGACCGAGAGCCGCGACTGCCGCACGAGCGGCAGCTCGCGCAGCGCGGGGTCGGCCTTGACCTGCGCGAGCGTCACGGGTCGCGCGAGCGCGGCCACGGGCGCCAGGTCGACCACGACCCAGCGCGGGTCGTCGGTCGTCGGGTCGGGGTAGTGCTCGCGCACGACCTCGGCGACGCCGACCACGGCCTTCTCGTCGACGCTGTGGTACCAGAGCACGCGGTCGCCCCGGCGCATGGCGGCCAGGTTGTTCCGGGCCTGCGCGTTGCGAACGCCGTCCCAGAAGGTCCGCCCGTCGCGGACGAGGTCCGCCCAGGCGTACTTCTCCGGCTCCGTCTTGACCAGCCACCGCCCGGCGCCTGCGGCCTCGCCCACGGTCCCCTCCCCGGCGCGGCGGGGCCGACCCGCGCGCGGCGACGGTTTGCCAGGCCGCGCCCCGGGCCGCAAGGGCAGCGGGGGCCGGCCCCGACGAGGCCGGCGCCCCGCTGCCCTCGCGGCCGGCCGCGTGCGATCCTGCCGGGCCGCGCCCCGGGCGCGGGGACCCGGGAGGGCGCGCGTGCGGCTCGCGACGCGGTTCGGCGACTTCGGCGGCGTGTTCGTGCCCGAGATCCTCGTGCCCGCGCTCGAGGAGCTCGAGCGCGGGTTCGAGGAGGCGATGGCCGACCCGGCCTTCGTGGGGGAGCTCGAGGGCCTGCTCCGCGACTACGCCGGGCGGCCCACGCCGCTGTGGCGCTGCCGGAACCTGACGCGCGGGACGCCCGCCACGATCTGGCTCAAGCGGGAGGACCTGCTCCACGGGGGCGCCCACAAGACGAACCAGGTCCTGGGGCAGGGCCTGCTCGCGCGCCGGCTCGGCAAGACGCGCCTGATCGCCGAGACCGGGGCCGGGCAGCACGGCGTCGCGACCGCGCTCGCGGGCGCGCTGTTCGGGCTGCCCGTGCGCGTCTACATGGGCGCCAAGGACGTCGCGCGCCAGCGCCCCAACGTGTTCCGCATGGAGCTCCTCGGGGCGGAGGTCGTGCCGGTCGAGACCGGCTCGCGCTCGCTCAAGGACGCGATCAACGAGGCCATGCGCGACTGGACGGCGAGCTACGAGACGACCCACTACATGCTCGGGACGGTGGCCGGGCCGCACCCGTTCCCGCTGCTCGTCCGCGAGCTCCAGCGCGTGATCGGGCGCGAGGCCCGCGCGCAGTTCCTCGCGGCCACGGGGCGGCTCCCCGACGCGGTGATCGCGTGCGTGGGGGGCGGGAGCAACGCCATGGGGATCTTCGCGGACTTCGTCCCCGACGCCGGCGTGCGGCTGATCGGCGTCGAGCCCCACGGCCGCGGGCTCCACTCGGGCGCGCACGGGGCCGTGCTCGCGGCGGGGCGCCCCGGCGTGCTCCACGGGAGCTACGCGCCGGTCATGCAGGACGCGGACGGGCAGATCGTCGAGAGCCACTCGGTCTCGGCGGGGCTCGACTACCCGGGCGTCGGCCCCGAGCACGCGCACCTCCAGGCGATCGGCCGGGCCGAGTACGCGGGCGCGACCGACGACGAGGCGCTCGCCGCGTTCGGGGCGCTCGCCCGCAGCGAGGGGATCCTCCCCGCGCTCGAGAGCGCGCACGCGCTCGCGTACGCGCTGAAGCTCGCCCGCGCGGCCGCCGACGAGCCCGGGCGCGCGCTGCACCTGCTCGTGAACCTGTCCGGCCGCGGCGACAAGGACCTCGAGACGGTCCGCGCGCACCTGGGCGCGCAGGGCGCGGGGCCCGCCGCGCGGGGGCCGGAGGCCGGGGCGTGACCGCCGCCGCGGGCGCGGCCCGCTACCGGGCCCTGTTCGAGCGCCTGCGCGCGGGGGCGGGCCCGCCCGGCGCGCTCGGGCCGTTCGTGGGGCACGGCGCCCCCCACCTCGAGACGGCGCTCGAGGGGATCCGCGCGCTGCTGCGCGGCGGC
>JANJTH010000487.1 GCA_024711205.1 Planctomycetota bacterium
GGCAGGCCGCGGGCGCGCCCTCGGCCGCGGCGGCGACGCGCTCGCCGAGCGCGCGCGCCTCGGCGGGGTCCCGCCCGAGCGCCGACGCGACGACCTGCGCGAGCTCGCCCGGGTCGAGCGGGTCGAGCGGCACGTCGCGGACGCCGGGGAGCGCGAGGAGCGCGCGGAGCGCCCCGGCGCTCGCGCCGCCGTAGAGGTCGAGCGGCGCGAGCGTCGCGACGACGAGCAGCGGGGCGTCCTCGGGCGGGGCCGGCAGCTCGCTCGGCTCGTCCGGCGCCTCGCCCGCGGGCGGCGCGCTGCGCGCGGCGTGGAGGTCGCCCGCGACCCGGCGGAGCGCGTCGACGAGGAGCGCGTCGGCGCGCTGGGCGTCGTCGAGCGCGAGCACGAGGGGGCGGCCGCGCGCCGCGGCGACGAGGAGCCGCGCGAGGGCCTCGACGAGCCGCTCGCGCTCGCGCTCGGGCGCGAGCCGCGGCGCGTGGCGGTCGGGCGCGGGGTCGGCGTCGGCCGGGAGCAGCGCCCGGAGGACGGGCGCCAGGTCGGGGAGCACGTCGGGGACCCCGCCGCCCGCGAGGTCGAGCAGCGCGCCGACGAGCGCCGCGGCCGTGGGCGCGGCGGGGGCGACCCAGGTCACCTCGCCCGGCCCGCCCGCGTCGAGCGCGCGGTGGAGCTCGTGGAGCAGGCGCGTGCGCCCGAGCCCCGGCTCGGCCGTCACGGCGACGAGGACCGGCGCCGCGTCGCGGCGGGCGCCCGGCGGGCTCGCGGCCCCGGTCGCGGGCGCGAGCGCGCGGCGCGCCGTGCCGAGCAGGCCCTCGAGCTCGGCCTGGCGGCCGACGAAGCGCGGGACGAGGAGCGACGCGAGGCGGGCCTCGCGCGTCTCGGTCGAGAAGCGCTTGTTCGCGGCGCGGTTCAGCTCGCGGATCACGGCGTTCGCGCTCGGCGGCCGGTCGCTCGGGTCGCGGGCGAGGAGCGCGGCGATCAGGTCGTCGACGGCGACGGGCACCGACCGCTTGACCTCGCGCGCGCGGCGCGGCGGCAGGTGGAGGTGGGCGTGCACGAGCGCGGCCTCGGCCTCCTCGTCGTCGGCGTCGGGCGGGGGCGCGTGGAGCGGCTCGCGCGTCGCGCACTCGAACAGGAGGCAGCCCAGGTCGTAGAGGTCGGCGCGTCGGTCGGCGGCCTCGCCGCGGAGGACCTCGGGCGCGCGCGAGGGGCGCGCGCACAGCCCGCGCGTGGCGCCGAGCTCGCAGGCGAGGCCCGGGTCGAGCAGGCGGGCCGTCTTGCGCGGGCCCTGCCCGGCCACGACCACGTTCGCGGCGACGAGGTGCCCGTGGCGGAGCCCGCGCGCGTGGAGCGCCTCGAGCCCGCGCAGGACGGACACGATCACCTCGAGGATCGACGACCACGAGGCGCGCGCCGTGAAGCGCAGGAGGTCCGGGCCCTCGACGAGCTCGGACGCGAGCCAGAGCGACGCGTCGCCCTTGCCGTCGACCTGCCCCAGGCCGGCCTCGGCGGGGATCACGAGGTTCGGGTGCTCGGGCCCGAGGCGCGCGAGGTCGGCGCGCAGGCCCTCGAGCCGCGCCTCGGCCGGCTCCGGGCCCTCGTCGTCGCCGGCGCCCGTGTCGGCGGTCGCCAGGACCTTGAGCGCCCACGGCGCGCGCTGGCCGTCCCGGCGGGCCGCGTAGGTCGTGCCGTGCGGGCCCTCGCCGAGCTTCTTCAGGAGGACGAACGGCCCGAGCCGCGAGCGGCCTTCGCTCGGGTTGGGCGCGCTCCGCCCACGATCGGAGGCGGAGCGACCTGCCTCCGCCCGGTCGGTCGAGGCTTGCCCGCGCGCGTCGCTCATGGGTCCTCGTCTCCACGCCGCGCGTCCCGACACGACCGCGACTTGGGGCGGACTGCCCGCACGTCGAGGCGCGGGGGCTGCCCAAATTTGGGAAACCGTCGGAGCCTATCCGCAATCGGGGGGCGCAGCAACCCGAGAGCGTGACCGGGTCGCGCGCGGGCCTGCCGGACGGCGCAGGGCGGGGGCTCTGGACGCGCGGGGACACCTTGCCCACCTCGACCGGGGTCGTTAGGTTGACGCGTGACGGCGCGCTGGCAGGACTGTCACGACTGGCAGGAGCGGTGGCTCGTGGGACCGAACCCCTGGCTCGAGGAGATCGGCCGCAAGCTCAAGGACGAAGAGAGCCGCTTCGTCGGCTACCCGGAGATCGAGGCCCGGACCCGCGAGCTGGGCTTCCCCATGAGCGTGCGCACGATCCGCTTCTACGTCGACGAGGGCGTGCTGCCCCCGCCCAAGAAGGTGGGCAAGACGCCGGTCTACGCCGAGGACTGGATCCTCAACGTGCTCCTCGCGATCCACCTCATGAAGTCGCGCTTCGCGCGCCCGCTCGTCGAGATCCGCCGCGTCGTCGGGCTCCTGCAGGAGGACCCGGCGCACCTCGCCGACAAGCTCTCGGTCCTCTACGAGGAGACGTCGCGCGAGGGCCGGCTCACGCCGTTCGAGCGCAACGGGCTCGTGGACGCGTTCTTCGGGCTGCTCACGGGGCGGCTCGGCGAGCCGCGGCCGGCGAGCGCGATCCGGCTGCTCGAGCTCGTCGAGGTCGTCGCGCGCGACGGGCGGCTCGAGGGCGACGCGTGGGTCCCGCCCGCGCCCGCGGCGCTCCTCGCGTCCCAGGGCGCCGCCCCCGCGCCGACCGCGGCGGCCGTCCCGGCGCTCCCGGCCGAGCCCGGCCCCGACGCGCTGGCGCCCCTGCCCGCGCTCCCCGCCGACCCGGCGGAGGC
>JANJTH010000489.1 GCA_024711205.1 Planctomycetota bacterium
AGGGCCACACCTGTATCCATTCCGAACACAGAAGTTAAGCCTGGCGCGCCGATGGTACTGTCACAACGGGAGAGTAGGTTGTTGCCCGGTCTATCGAGCCCCCGCACGCGAAAGCGTGCGGGGGCTCGATCCCTTTCCGGAACCCTGGTGCTCGCTCCGAGCCGGGCGGCCGGGCGCTCGACCGGCCTCGGCGGCTCGACTCGACAGGCCTCGGCGGCTCGATCGGCCTCGGGGAGGCCAGCCCGAGCAGCCGAACGAGGAGGCGCCGGTGAGCAGCCCCGGGGCGCATGGACGCCGCTCGCGGTATCGTGACTCCGTGCCTTCGGCCACGCGTCGCCGCCTGCTCCGTGCTCGACGGGCCCGTCGATCCCTCGAGGCCGTCGGGTCCTGACCCATGGGCGACGCCGCGGCGGACAAGGGGGGCGGGTGTCACGACAGCGCGCCGGATCCGCGCCCGCCCGGGGGCCTCGTGGACCGTCCTGAGGCGGAGCACGCGGGCCTCGGCCATGGAGGCCCTCGGGGGCCCTCCGGCGGTCGGCGGACCGGGGCCCGCCGCTGGCGGCGGGTCGCGTTCCTGGGCCTCGTCCTGGCGTGCACCGCGGTGGTCGGCGAGCTCGCGGCGAGGGCGTTGCTCGGCGAGCCGACGGCCGGGATCGTGGCGCACCCGTATCTGCGGCGGGTCCGTGCGCCGGGGTCGAGCCAGACGTTGCTCGACCCGTGGACCCGGAGGCCGTTCGTCCTGCACGTGGACGAGCACGGGTTCCGCTGCCGGACCCTGGAGCCGCCCGGCGTCCCCAAGGACCCGCGGAGCTACCGGATCTTCTTCGTCGGCGCGTCGACCACCGAGAACATCGTCCTGCCCGACGAGCAGACGTTTCCGGTGCTCGTCGCGGAGGAGCTCACCCGGAGGGTCGGCGACGGGACGCGGGTGCATGGGGTCAACACCGCGCTCTCGGGGAACTCCGTCGCGGACAGCCTCTCCCTCGTCGCGCATCGGCTGACGGCCCTGGAGCCGGACCTGATCGTGGTGCTCCACGCGGTGAACGACATGCGCGCGACGCTGTCCCGGCGCTTCGACCCCGCCCACTACGCGGATCGGATCGAGCCCGCGCCGCCGACCCTCGGCGCGTGGCTGCGAGGGACCTCGCGGGCGGTCCAGGCCTTCGAGCGGACCGTCGAGAAGTTCCGGCGGGAGGACGTGGCCGAGAAGTACCGCGCACGCCGTCGGAGCCGGCCCAAGACCCCCGTGGCGGACGTGAGGGCGGGAGCGCCGTACTTCCGCCGATACCTCGAGATGATCGCGGCCGTGTGCCGGCAGGCCCGGGTGCCCCTGGCGCTCATGACGATGCCCTCCCTCTACCGGGAGGACCTCACGCCGGAGGAGGAGGCGTCGCTGTGGTTGGGGTGGGTCGCCCACGGCGAGCTGAACCTCGACACGCCGACGCTGCTCGAGGGCATGCGCGCCTACAACGAGGTGATCCGCGAGGTCGCGCGCGCCGAGGGCGCGCTCCTCGTCGACCTCGAGCCGGTGGTGCCCAAGGACCTCCGGCACTTCTACGACGACGTGCACACGACCGCCCTGGGCAACGAGGTCGTCGCGAAGGCGGTCGTCGAGGCGCTCTGGGCCGGGGGCGGGCTCCCTCGGCGGCGGCGCTGACGGCGGGCGCGCCCCGCGAGCGCTGCTACGACCTCTTCTTCCGGGCGGTGCTCCGCCTGGTCGGCCGCTTCGGGGCGCTGCCCGGCCGAGGTCCCTGGGCGCCGCCCGGGCCCCCGCGCGGGCCGAGGCCGAGCGCGAGGCCCTCGAGCTCGAGCACCTGGTCGCGCAGCGCGGCCGCGCGCTCGAAGTCGAGGGCCTCGGCCGCCGCGAGCATGTCCCGGCGGAGCGCCTCGAGGTCGCCCGACCGCAGCGACGCCTCGGCCTCGGCCGCCACGCGGGCTTGCCTGGCGACCTCCGCGGGGTCGACCCAGTCGCGGTCGAACAGCGCGGTCAGGCCCTCACGTCGCTCCTTCTTGATCGTCGTCGGCGTGACCCCGTGCGCCTCGTTCCACGCGGCCTGGATCGTCCGCCGCCGCTCGACCTCGGCGAGCGTCTCCTGGATCGAGGCGGTCTCCCGGTCCGCGTAGAGGATCACGCGACCCGCCGCGTTGCGGGCCGCCCGCCCGCAGGTCTGGATCAGGCTCGTCCGGTTGCGCAGGAAGCCCTCCTTGTCGGCGTCCAGCACGGCCACGAGCGAGACCTCGGGGATGTCGAGGCCCTCGCGGAGGAGGTTGATCCCGACCAGCACGTCGAACTCGCCCGCGCGCAGGGCCGCGATCAGCTCCGAGCGCTCGATCGTGTCGATGTCGGCGTGCATGTACTTGGCCCGGATCCCCGCGTCCAGGTAGTACTCGGTCAGGTCCTCGGCCATGCGCTTGGTCAGCGTCGTCACGAGGACGCGCTCGCCCCTGGCCGCGCAGGCCTCGACCTCCGCCTTGAGGTCGTGGACCTGGTCCTTCGTCGGGCGGACCTCGACCGGCGGGTCGAGGAGCCCGGTCGGCCGCACGATCTGCTCGATGACCCGCCCCTGGCTCCGCTCGAGCTCGTAGCGGGCCGGGGTCGCGCTGACGAACAGGCGCTGGAAGCCGAACCGCTCCCACTCGTCGAACCGGAGCGGCCGGTTGTCGAGCGCGCTCGGGAGGCGGAAGCCGTGCTCGACGAGCGTCTCCTTCCGGGCGCGGTCGCCGCGGTACATGCCCACGACCTGGGGGACGGAGACGTGGCTCTCGTCGACGACGAGGAGCGCGTCGTCCGGCAGGTAGTCGAGCAGCGTCGGGGGCGGCTCGCCCGGCGCGCGGCCGGTGAGGTGGCGCGAGTAGTTCTCGATCCCGTTGCAGTGTCCGACCTCGTGCAGGAGCTCGAGGTCGTAGCGCGTCCGCTGCTCGAGCCGCTGCGCCTCGACGAGCTTCCCCTGCGCGCGGAGCGCGGGCAGCCGCTCGCGGAGCTCGAGCTCGATCGCGACCTTGGCCCGCTCGAGCAGCTCCTCGGGCGTCACGTAGTGGCTCTTGGGGTAGATCTCGACCCGCTCGAGCTCGCCCTTGACCTCGCCCGTCAGCGGGTCGACCTCGCTCAGGCGATCGACCTCGTCGCCGAACAGCTCGATGCGCACGGCCAGGGCGTCCTCGTGCGCCGGGACGACGTCGATCACGTCGCCGCGGGCGCGGAAGGTCCCGCGCCGGAAGTCGACGTCTTGGCGCCGGTACTGGATCGCGGTCAGCGCGCGCAGGACGTCGTCGCGCGCGATCCGGTCGCCGCGCGCGAGCGAGAGCTTCATCCCGTAGTAGGACTCGGGCGACCCGAGGCCGTAGATGCACGACACGGAGGCCACGATGATCACGTCCCTGCGCGTGAGCAGCGAGCGGGTCGCGCGGTGGCGGAGCTTGTCGAGGCGCTCGTTGATCGTGGCGTCCTTCTCGATGTAGACGTCGGTCGACGGGATGTACGCCTCGGGCTGGTAGTAGTCGTAGTAGCTGACGAAGTACTCGACCGCGTTGCGCGGGAACAGCTCGCGGAGCTCCTGGAAGAGCTGCGTCGCGAGGGTCTTGTTGTGGGCGAGGATCAGCGTCGGGCGCTGGAGGCGGGCGATCACGTGCGCGACCGTGAAGGTCTTCCCCGAGCCGGTCACCCCGAGGAGGGTCGCCGCGGGCGCGCCGCCCTGGAACGCGGCGACGAGCGCCTCGATCGCCCCGGGCTGGTCGCCCGTGGGGACGAAGGGGCTGACGAGCTCGAAGGGGCGGTCCTCGAGCTGCGCCACGTCCCCCACGGGGGTCGGGTCGACCCGTTTCGCGGCCGGGTGCCAGCGGTCGCGGGGGAGGTCGCCGCCCGGGCCGTCCGGCCGTCCGGCGCCGGGGGCGCCGCCAGGTTCGCCGCGCTTCATGCCGGGCAGTATCTCAAGGGGCGCGCGGCCTGCGGCCGAAGAGGGGGGCGCGAGGAGGCTCCATGCACGCAGGGCAGGCGGCCGGCGACGTGGCGCAGGCGCCGTGCGCCGCGGACCCGGCCGGGGACGGCGGCAAGGTCGTGGAGGAGGGCGAGGGCGCCTGGGCGCGGCTCGTGGCGCTCTTCCGGGCCCTGTTCGCGGGGGATCGGCCGCCAGGGCGCCCCGGCCGCCAGGCGACGCGGCGTCGCCGTCCGGCGGCGCCCCGCCCGGCGGCGGGCCCCGGTTCGCCGGGCAACGACACGCTCTCGGGCGACGGCGGCAAGCGCGCGGTCCTGCCCTTCGACCTGCACCTGACGTTCGGCGCCTCCTCGGTCCGGGTGTTCTCGGCCGGGCCGATCGACGAGTGGCGCTTCTTCCAGCGCGAGGGCGTGCCGGAGCACGCGGACGTCGAGTTCGTGACGCGCCTCGACCGGGCCGACCGCGGCACCGAGGCGTTCCAGGCCTACGGCATGTTGCGCCTGCGCGGCGCGGCCTTGAGCTTCCCCGACCTGCGCGCGTCCGACGCGCTGTGGCAGCGCGTCTACCGGGACTTCGGCCTCACGAAGCTGCCGAAGGCCCGCGACGTCGCCGCGGTCGAGGGCCTCGCCTGGAGGCCGGACGGCGCGCCCGAGGATGGGCACGACCGCGTGCGGCCGGCGCGGGACGGCGCGTGGCAACGCGTGGGCGGCAAGGTCTACACGTGCGCCGACGCGCTCGAGGTCGTCCGGCGGACCCTGGTCGGCGCCCAGCGGATCGCGTGGATCGAGGAGCTGTTCCGCAAGCCGCCCCCGGAGGGGCAGGTCGTGCACCGCTACTGGCTCGACACCTCGCGCATGATCTACCTCGTCCGCCATCACTGGAAGGACGGCAAGCGCCTCCTGCTCGTGGAGACGACCGCCGAGGCCCGCCGCCTCTGCGCCGCGTCCGGGGCGGTTCGCCGGGCGGCGTGAGCGTGGAGCGGGCCTCGCCGGGCCCTGGGCGCGCTCGAGCAGGCCGCGCCCGGCGGCGCGGCGCCCGAGCAGCCGCCGCTCAGCGCGCGCGCCGCTGCTCCCACCAGGCGCGCCACGCGCGCGCCGC
>JANJTH010000490.1 GCA_024711205.1 Planctomycetota bacterium
ACGCTCTTCCGATCTCGGCCCGGCGGCCACGCGCGCGAGCGGGCCGAGCGGGTCGCCCTCGAGGCCGGCCGCGCGCGCGGCGGCGAGGACGTGCGCCAGGTCGTCGGCCTCGACCCGGCCGAGCGCGCGCAGGAGCGCGGCGGCCTGCCCGAAGTGGTCGACGAACACGAGCCGCGGGTCGTCGTCGGCCAGAGCCTCGGCCGGGCCGGGGCAGCCGGGGCGGAGCCGGCGGATCACGATCCACTCGACCGGGTCCCACGCCCCGCCGTCGCCGTCGTCCGGGCCGGCCGGGCCGGGCAGCTCGTCCGCGAGGGCCGCGAGGTAGCGCGCCGCGGAGCGGCCGACCCCGCGCGCCTGCGCGAGCTCGCGCAGGGCCTCGCCGCGGAGCGCCCCCGCGCACACGCGCGCGTAGGTCAGGTAGACCTCGGGGTCGTGCTCGCGGTCGTCGCCGAACAGGGTCTCGTGGGCGCCGCGCGGGTGCTCGAGCCGGTAGAGAAGCAGCGCGGCCAGCTTGTAGCCGAAGATGTCCCGCAGGTAGCGCAGGCGGCGCAGGCTGCGGAACGTGATCCCGTCGTGCGCCACGCCGTCGAGGAGCATGCGCCGCTCGAGCGTCGCCCGCATGGTCTCGGGGCTCGCGCTCACGAAGTAGACCGGCGGGCGCTCGTCGAGCCCGGCCCCGCGCCGGAGCGCCGCGAGCAGCTCGACGGCGCCCGGGACGGGGCGCTTGTCCTCGGCCGCCTCGAAGCGGATCCGGATCAGGTCCCGCAGCCCCGCCCACTCGGTCACGAGGTACGTGTTGTCGATGTCCCACACGTAGACGGGCCCGGCCCAGCCCGCGGGCAGGCGCCGGTCGTTGCGCCGGAACAGCGGGTAGCCCCACCCCTCCCGCGGGGGCGCGCCCTCGCTCGGGGGCAGCCGCCCGCTCCGGGCGCGCTCCGCGGCCGGGGGGCCGCCGGGCGGGCGGTCCCCCGGCCCGCTCGCCCCGGGCACGGCTAGCCGACCTCCGCCGCGTAGTCGAAGTCGATCTCGTAGCGGGCCGCGCGCGTCATGAGGTCCTCGAGCGCGGCCTGCGGGGTCAGGCCCTCGAACAGGAGCCGGCCGACCGCCTCGGTGATCGGCATGGCCACGGCGTGGTCGCGCGCGAGCGCGAGCGCCACGCGCGTCGTGTTGATCCCCTCGGCGACCTCGCCCAGCTCGGCCACGACCTCGTCGAGCGCCCGGCCCTTCGCGAGCCCCTGGCCGACCCGGAAGTTGCGCGACAGCTCCGACCCGCACGTGACCATGAGGTCGCCGACGCCCGCGAGCCCCGAGAACGTGAGCGGCTGCGCGCCGAGCTTCACGCCCAGGCGCTGGACCTCGGCGAGCCCGCGCGTGACGAGGAGCGCGCGCACGTTCGCGCCGAACCCGAGCCCGTGGGCGACCCCCGCGGCGATCGCGATCACGTTCTTGAGCGCGCCCGCGAGCTCGACCCCGAGCAGGTCGTCGTTGCCGTAGAGGCGGAACAGCGGCCCGTGGAGCAGGCGCGCCGCGAGCCGGATCACGTCGCGGTAGCGCGAGGCGACGACGGTCGCCGACGGCTGGCCCTGGAGGATCTCCTTGGCCAGGTTCGGGCCCGAGAGCGCGCCGACCTTCTTGGCGCAGGTCTCGTCGCGCAGCACGCGCGACATGGTGTCCCGCGTCGCCGGCTCGAGCCCCTTCGTGGCCGAGAGCAGCGCCTGGTCGCCCGTGACGAACGCCCCCGCGCTCGCGGCGACCTCGCGGAAGGCCGCCGACGGCACGGCGAACACGACGAGCGCCGCCCCGGCGACCGCCTCGCCCAGGTCCGTCGTGGGGCGGATCCCGGGCGCGAGCCGCGTCGAGCCCAGGTAGCGGGCGTTCGTCCCGCGCGTCCGCAGCTCGTCGGCCACCGCCGGGTCGCGCCCCCACAGCGCGACCTCGCGCCCGCCGAGCGCGCCCAGGTGCGCGATCATCGTCCCCCAGCTCCCGCTGCCGAGGACGGCCAGCCGCTCCGCCAGGCCCCGCGCGGGCGCCGTCACGGGGCCTCCTCGAGCCCGTAGCCGAGCAGGCGGTTGCGGTAGTAGTAGAGGAGGTTGCGGTCGCGCGAGCCGAGCCGGTCGCCCACGCGCTCGAGGGCCGGGCGCGTGTGGTACGTCCCGAGCGCGCGGAGCGCCCCGAGCAGCAGGTCGTCGGCCCGCTCGTGGGCGACGCGCGGGTCGAGCCGGAGCCGGCCCGCGGCCGCGAGCGCGCGGAGCCGGCCCACGAGCGCCTCGACCGCCCGCGCGGCCTCGCCGAACTCGAGCGTGTCGACCTCGCCGCCGGTGCGGAGGAGCCGGTAGAGGTCGACGCCCGGGTTCCGCCGGCGGAGCGCCTCGAACACGGCGAACGACACGGCGTGCGTCGGCATGACGGTGTTGCCCCGGTGGAACGCGTCGGTGAGCCGCTGCGCGAGCTCGCGCGTGTACTCGTGGTCGCGCGGGGCGTCGCGCACGATCTCGCCCGCCACGTCGCGCAGGTAGCGGTCGGTCGCGATCGGCCGGCCGCGCCCGTCGAGCGAGCGGCCCTCGCGGTCGACCGCGTTGCCGAACGGGTCGAGCGGCGGCATGACCGTGACGACGATCCGCGCGTCGAGCGCCAGGATCCCCTCGAGGAACTGGAGGATCCGCCGCGGCGAGGCGAACTCGTCGTCCGTGATGATGTAGCGGGCCTTGCCCGTCTCGCGCAGGAAGTCGTCGACGAGCGTCTCGGCCTCGAGCACGAGCTCGTAGCTGAGCACGACCGGGACGACGAACAGGTCCGGGCGCGGGCGGCCGTGGCGGAGGTTGTTCGCGTAGGCCTCGAGCGAGGTGCCGAGGAGCCCGAGCTTGAGCTTCGACTCGATCGCGCCCGAGCGCGCGCGCGTGCCGCCGGGGAAGAACAGGTTGTGGTAGCCGTACTCGAGCGAGACGGTCGCGTACTCCTTGAGGACGTCGCGGTAGAGCGGGGCCGTCTTGCGCCGGTCGACCTTGTAGGCCCCCAGGTTGTGCATGAAGAACGAGATCAGCGGGTTCTGGAACAGGTTGAGCCCGGCCCCGTAGAGGAGCGGCGGGAGGCCCTGCTCGTGCATGGCCCAGCCGAGCACGATCGAGTCGAGGTTGCTCAGGTGCGTCGGGACGACCATGAGCGTGCCGCGCTGCAGGAGCGCGCGCGCGTGGTCGAGCTCGCCGTCGACGACGACGCGGTCGTCGAGCCCGAGCGCCGGGAAGCGGCGCAGGAGCTGGCGCGGCGAGCTGGCGTGGAGGAGCGCCGAGAGCCCGAACGGCACGGCGCGGGTCGCGAAGGCGTGGACGCGCGGGTCGAAGTTGCCGAGGACCTCGCGGGCGAAGGCCTCGGCGAGCTCGCGCAGGACGCGCCGGCGCTCCTCGTCGGAGCCGGCGAGCAGGCGCGCGCGCTGCCGGTCGAGCGCGGCGAGCCGCCCGTCGCGCGCGCGCGACGGGCGCTCCTTCTCGAGCCGCTGCCGCTCGTGGAACAGCGTGTCGGCGATCGTCGCCTCGAGCTGCTGCCGACCGGCCTCGAGCACGCGGGCCGTGACCCGCGTGACGACCTCCTCGACGGCGCGCTCGCGGTCGGCCTGCCGCATGGGCGGGCCTTATAGCACGTTCGCCTGCGAGTCCGCCCGCTCCCAGCGGAGCTCTTCCCGTTCCCGTTCCCGTTCCCGTTCCCGTTCCCGCGGTCGGGCAAGCCCATTGCACCTTCGTCCTTGCCCTTGCCCTTGCCCTTGCCCTCCTTCTTCTCCCCTCCTCCTTCTTCTCCTTCTTCTTCTCCTTCTTCTTCTTCTCTCTCCCCCCCCTCCCCTCCGCGCCGCCGCCTCACTCCACCCCAGGGAGGCACCACAGCTCCGCCGCGCCCGCGGCCGTCCCGACGAGCGCGAGCCGGCCCGTGGGGTCGATCGCGACGGCGCGCGGCGGGCGCCGCTCGCTCCCGAACGCGCCTGCGTGCCGGCGCGCGGCGACGTCCCACAGGCGCACCTCGCCCGGGTGCGCGGCCCTGTCCACGTCGTGGCCCGTCCCGACGGACACGAGCCACCGCCCGTCGGGGGTGAAGGCGATGCCCGCCACGCGCCCGTCGTGCGCCGTCTGCACGAGCGCGTAGGTCGTGTCGCGCGCGGTCAGCGGCTCGGCGTCTTCGCCGGCGCGCGGCGCGAGGAGGAGCAGCCCGGAGGCCGTGCCCACCGCGAAGGCCTCCGCCGGCGCCGGGCCGAAGGCCATGGCCGTCGCGACCGAGGGCAGCGCCAGGGACCGCGCGGGCGCGAGCCCCGGCCGCGCGAACAGCTCGACGCGCCCCGGCACGGGGAAGCCGTTCGCCTCGAAGTCACGGGCCGGGTGATGCGCGACGGCGACCCAGCCCGCGGCGGCGGCGACGAGCCGCGCGGGGCCCAGGCGCGGCGTCACGAAGGGCCTGCGCGCGACCAGCTCGTCGAGCCCGCCGTCCGGGCGCGGGCGGGCGAGCGCGAGCCGGTCCTCGTCGACGTGGGCGAGCGCGCCGTCGGGGGCGAACGCGAGCGCCCGGGCGGCCAGGTGCGCGCGCGGGGTCAGCGTGGCCCCGTCGAGCGCCGTGAACCCGCCGCGTGCGTCGCCCGCGAGCGCGAGCCCCCCGTGGGCCGCGAGCTGGGTCGAGGGCCCGACCTGGGCCTCGGCCGCGGCCCGGGACAGGTCGGACGCCGTCCAGCGGCACGTCCACCCGCGCTCGTCGACCGTGAGGATCGCCCCGTCCGCGAGGAACGCGGCGCGCACGACGCCCGCGCCGGCGCCGTGCTCGAGGACGGCGAGCGGCCCCTCGCGCCGCCGCGCGCCCGGCGAGGCGCCCGCGACGAGCGCCTCGAGCGCAGCGCGTGCCTGGGCCGCGTCGCCCGCCGCCTGCGCGTCGCCTGCGTCC
>JANJTH010000511.1 GCA_024711205.1 Planctomycetota bacterium
CTCGACGACGCGCTCGCGCTCGACTGGCCGGAGCTCGTGTGGCGCGCCCGCTGGGCGCGCGCGCAGGTGCGCTGCGCGCGCGCCGACCTCGACGGCGAGCTCGAGGACCTCGTGGCGGCGCTCGAGGTCCTGCGCGGGCTGGGCGCGCGCCTGCCCGAGGCCCAGCGGGCCGCCTACCTGGGCCACCCCGACCGGCGCCCGCTCGGCGCGCGGTTCCAGGCGCTCCGGGCCGGGCCGGGCTGACGGGGAGGCCTACCGGGCCGGCTTCTTGACCCCGACCTGGGCCGGCCGGATCACGAAGTCGCCCACCTGGTAGCCGGCGCGCGCGACGAACGCCACGACCTCGGCCGTGGCCTCGGGGTCCTCCTGGGCCGTGATCGCCTGGTGGCGGTCCGCGTCGAAGGGCGCGCCGACGGCGGCCTCGATCTGCGTCACGCCGTGCGCCGCGAGCTGCCGGCGGAGCTCCTCGCGCACGAGCTCGACGCCCTGCCGGAGCGCGGCGGGGTCCTTGGCCGGCGCGTCGAACGCCGCCACGGCCAGCTCGATCGTGTCGAGCACGGGCAGGAAGCTCCCGAGCAGGCCCCGGGTCACGTCCTGCGACCACTTCTCGCGCTCGCGCCGGGTCCGCTTCTGGAAGTTGTCGAACTCGGCGCTCACGCGCTGGAGCCGGGCGAACAGCTCGTCGCGCTCGCCGCGCAGGCGGGCGAGCTCGTCGGCCCCTCCCGGGGCGCCCTGCGGCGCGGCCTCGGCCTGCTCGCCCGAGGGCCCGGCGTCCGGGCCCCCCGCCGGCTCCCCGGCCTGGTGCGGATCGGTCTCGGTCTCGACGGTCATGTCAGCCCTCGAAGTAGCTCTTCAGCTTGTCGAAGAAGGTCTTGCGCTCCGGACTCACGTGGGCCTCCTCGGTCTCGGCGAAGGCCCGCAGGAGCTCCTCCTGCTTCTTCGTGAGCTTCTTCGGCACCTCGACGACGACGCGGACCACCTGGTCGCCGCGCCCGCCGCCGTGGGGGTCGGGGATCCCCAGCCCGCGCATGGTGTAGAGGTCGCCCGACTGGGTGCCCTTCTTGATCTTCAGCGTCTCCTTGCCGTCGATCGTCGGCACCTCGATCGAGGCGCCCAGGGCCGCCTGCGTGAACGTGATCGGCACCTCGAGGATCACGTGCTGGTCCTGCCGCGCGAAGAACTCGTGCGGGCGGACGCGGATCACGCAGTGGAGGTCGCCGTTCGGCGCGCCCGGGTCGCCGGGCTCGCCCTCGCCGGGCACGCGCAGGCGCATGCCGTCGTCGACGCCGGCCGGGATCTTGACCTCGACCTCGCGGCGCCGCGCGACGCGGCCCTCGCCGCGGCACTCCCCGCACGGGTCGCGGATCACCTTGCCGGCGCCGCGGCAGCGCGGGCACCCGGTCTGGAGCTGGAAGAAGCCCGACTGCTGGATCACCGACCCGCGCCCCTCGCACAGGTCGCAGGTGACCGGGCCCGAGCCGGCCCGCGCGCCGCTCCCCTTGCACTCGAGGCAGGGCTCGCCGCGCTGGTAGCTGATCGTCTTGCTGACGCCGCGCGCGGCCTCGATGAAGTCGAGCGCGACCTCGACCCGGAGGCTCGCGCCCTGGCGCGGCCCGCGGCCCCGCCCGCGCCCGCCCCCGAACATGCCCTCGAACAGCCCGCCCCCGAACATGTCGGCGAACTGCTCGAAGATGCTCTCGTACGAGCCCTGCCGCGCCCCCACGCCCTCGACGCCGGCGTGCCCGAACCGGTCGTAGCGGGCGCGCTTGTCGGCGTCCGAGAGGACCTCGTAGGCCTCGGCGGCCTCCTTGAACTTGGCCTCCGCCTCGGCGTCCCCCGGGTTCTTGTCGGGGTGCCACTGCATGGCGGCCTTGCGGAACGCCTTCTTGATCGTCCCCTCGTCGGCGTCGCGCGCGACGCCCAGGACCTCGTAGTAGTCGCGCTTGCTCACGGCGTTCGTCACGGCTCCACCCGTCCCAGGTCCCGACTCCAGATGCGCGCGAGCGGCCGAGTCTCCCCCGGCCGCTCGCCTCCCGCGTCTCCACGAGCGGCCGGCAGCCCCTCGTCGGGGCAGCCGCCCCTCCCGTCTCCAGGAGGGGCGGCCCGTCCCCGCTGATTCTCACGGGGGGGCCCTTCGGGCTCCCCCGTGAAAATCAACCGATCGCGCCCTCGACCTTCTTCTTCTTGTCCTTGATCTCGGTGATCAGGGTCTCGGTCGTGAGCATGAGCGACGCCACGCTCGCCGCGTTCTGGAGCGCCGAGCGCGTGACCTTCGTCGGGTCGACGATCCCGGCCTCGAACATGTCGACGTAGCGGTCGTTCAGCGCGTCGTAGCCCATGGAGGGCCCGAGCGCCAGGACCTCCTCGACCACCACGCCGCCGTTCTTGCCGCCGTTCTCGGCGATCTGGCGCATGGGGGACTCGAGCGAGCGTCGGATGATCCCGACGCCGAGCGACTCGTCGCCCTTCGTCGCGTCCTCGAGCGCCTTGACCTGGGTCATGGCGCGCACGAGCGCCACGCCGCCGCCGGGGACGATCCCCTCCTCGACGGCCGCGCGGGTCGCGTGGAGCGCGTCCTCGACGCGGGCCTTCTTCTCCTTCATCTCGGTCTCGGTGGCCGCGCCGACCTTGACGACCGCGACGCCGCCCGAGAGCTTCGCGAGCCGCTCCTCGAGCTTCTCCCGGTCGTAGTCGGACGTCGACTGCGCGACCTGGGCCCGGATCTGCTCGCAGCGCTGCTTGATCGCCGCGCCGTCGCCGCCGCCGCCCACGATCGTCGTCTTGTCCTTGTCGATCGTGACCTTCTTGGCCGTCCCGAGCATGTCGAGCGTGGCGTTCTCGAGCTTGAGGCCCACGTCCTCCGAGATCACCTGGCCGCCCGTGAGGACGCCCATGTCCTCGAGCATGGCCTTGCGGCGGTCGCCGAAGCCGGGCGCCTTGACGGCCGCGACCTTGAGCGCGCCGCGCAGGCGGTTGATCACGAGCGTCGCGAGCGCCTCGCCCTCGAGGTCCTCCGCGATGATCAGGAGCCCCTTGCCCGTCTGCACGACCTTCTCGAGGACGGGCAGGAGGTCGCGCAGGCTCGAGATCTTCTTCTCGTAGAGGAGGATGTACGGGTCCTCGAGCTCGCAGAGCATGGCCTCGGGCTGGTTGATGAAGTACGGCGACACGTAGCCCTTGTCGAACTGCATGCCGTCGACGACGTCGAGGAACGTCTCGATCCCCTGCGCCTCCTCGACCGTGATCACGCCGTCCTTGCCGGCCTTGTCCATGGCCTCGGCGAGGAGCTTGCCGATCTCCTGGTCGTGGTTCGCGCTCACGGCGCCGACCTGCGCGACCTGGGCGTTGCTCTCGACCGGGCGCGAGATCCCCTTGATCGCCTCGACCGCGACGGCCACGGCCCGGTCGATCCCCTTCTTGAGGATCATCGGGTTCGCGCCCGCGGAGAGCGCCTTGAGGCCCTCGCTGTAGATCGCCTCGGCCAGGACCGTGGCCGTCGTCGTGCCGTCACCCGCGACGTCCGAGGTCTTGCTCGCGACCTCGTTCACCATGCGGGCGCCCATGTTCTCGAACGGGTCCTCGAGCTCGATCTCCTTCGAGACCGTGACGCCGTCCTTCGTGACGGTCGGCGACCCGAACGACTTCTGCACGATCACGTGCCGGCCCGTGGGCCCCAGGGTGACCTTGACCGCGCGGGCGAGCTTCGCCGCCCCGTTGCGGATCCGACGGCGCGCCTCGTCGTCGAAGACCATCTGCTTGGCCATGTGCTTCAGCCCTCCACGAGCACGGCGAGGATCTCGTGCTCACGCATGATCTGGTGCTGGTTCCCGTCGATCTTGATCTCGGTGCCCGCGTACTTGCCGAAGATCACGCGGTCGCCGACCTTCACGGCCAGCGGGGCGCGGTCGCCCGTGTCGAGCAGCTTGCCCGAGCCGACGGCGATCACCTTCCCGCGCTGCGACTTCTCCTTCGCGGTGTCGGGCAGGACGATCCCGCCAGCGGTCTTGTCCTCGGCCTCGATCGGCTTGACGAGGATCCGGTCGTCGAGCGGACGAACGTTCATGTCTTTCTCTCCCCGGGCCCGCGGCCCGGCGCGCTAGGTTCTTGTCTTTCCAGTTCTCTCGGGTCCCTGACGGGGCCGGGGCCTGGCGCGTCCTTGGCTCGTGCGCGCCTCCGCCCCCCCGCCTGCGAAATCAGAACTCGTCGTCGTGGCCGTGGCCGTGGTCGTCGTGGCCCTCGTCCTCGTCCTCGTCCTTCGCCTTCTCGGCGATCGCGCACGAGGTCGTGAGCAGGAGCCCCGAGACCGACGCCGCGTTGAGGAGCGCGCTGCGCGTGACCTTGAGCGGGTCGATCACGCCCCGCTCGATCAGGTCGCAGTAGTCCTCGGCCAGGGCGTCGTAGCCCCAGTTCGGGCTCGGGTTCTTGAGCACCCGGTTGATCACGACCTGGCCCTCGACGCCGCCGTTCGCGGCGATCTGGGTCAGCGGCGAGAGGAGCGAGCGAGCCAGCGCCTCGGCGCCGAGCCGCTCGTCGCCCTCGAGCGCGTCGGCGGCCTGCTTGGCCGCGCCCTGCGCGCGGAGCAGCGCGATCCCGCCGCCCGGGAGGATCCCGGTCTCGACCGCCGCCTGGGTGGCCGAGAGCGCGTCGTCGAGCCGGCCCTTGCGCTCCTTCAGCTCGGTCTCCGTGGCCGCGCCGACGCTGATCTTCGCGATCCCGCCGGCGAGGCGCGCGAGGCGCTCCTGGAGCTTCTCGCGGTCGTAGTCCGAGTCGGACGCCTCGATCTCCTTCTTGATCTGGGCGCAGCGGGCCTCGACGCCCTTCTTGTCGCCCGCGCCCTCGAGGACGATCGTGTTGTCCTTGTCGACGCGGACGCGCTTGGCGCGCCCGAGGTCCGCCAGCGCGACCTTCTCGAGGTCGACGCCGAGGTCCTTGCTCAGGACCTTGCCGCCGGTCAGCGCGGCGATGTCCTCGAGCATGGCCTTGCGGCGGTCGCCGTAGCCGGGGGCCTTCACGGCGCAGGCCTCGATGATCCCCTTGAGCTTGTTGACGACCATGGTCGCGAGGACCTCGCCCTCGATGTCCTCGGCGACGACGAGCAGCGGCTTCTTCGCCTTCGCGACCGCCTCGAGCAGCGGGATCAGCGAGCGGATCGCCGAGAGCTTCTGGTCGTAGAGGAGGATGAACGCGTCCTCGAGGACGCACTCCATGGTCTCCGGCGCGTTCACGAAGTGCGGCGAGAGGAACCCGCGGTCGAACTTCATGCCCTCGACGATCTGGACCTCGGTCTCGAGGCTCTTGCCCTCCTCGATCGTGATCACGCCGTTCTCGCCGACCTTCTTCATGGCGTCGGCGATGAACCGCCCGATCTCGGCGTCGTTGTTCGCCGCGACGGTCGCGATCTGGAGCCGCTGCGCGTCGGTCGTGACCTTGACGGCCACGCCGTCGAGGTAGGTCGCGACCTTGTCGGCCGCCTTCTGGATCCCGCGCTGGATCGACATCGGGTCGGCCCCGGCCGTGATCGCCTTGAGCCCCTCGAGGAAGATCGACTCGGCGAGGACGGTCGCGGTCGTCGTGCCGTCGCCCGCGTCGTCCGAGGTCTTCGACGACGCGACCTTCACGAGCTGCGCGCCGATGTTCTCGTACGGGTCGGTGAGCTCGACCTCCTCGGCGACGGACACGCCGTCCTTCGTCACCTTGGGCCCGCCCCAGCTCTTGTCGAGGACCGCGTTGCGGCCCCGGGGCCCGAGCGTGACCTTCACCGCGCGCGCGAGCTTCTGGACCCCGCTCTTCAGCGCTTCCCGTGCCTCATGGTCGAAGGCGAGTTGCTTGGCCATTCGGCCCTCCCCTGGTCTTCGTGGTGTTTCGATCCGGTTTTCGGCGGCCCCGCCGCCGGGCCCTCCGGAACGAGGGCGTCGCCACGCACGACAGCAAGCCCGGTGCCAGCGGATGGCGCGCGTAAGATCTTTGTCCGCAATGATCGGCGCTCGGCGGACCGCTGCCAAATCGGTCGGGACCTCGCTCGCGAGCCTGCCAGATTGGCACCGCGCGGGCGGACGGCTCGTCCGGTTGTGCGCCTCCGCAGCGGGCGCTATCCTCCCGTCTCGCCTGGCCTTCGTGCGAGGCGGCGGGGGAGGCGCGCGGGACCCGTGGTCGTACGACCGGCGCTCATCGTCGTCGAAGCCGGCGAGCCTGCCGAGCAGGGCAAGGAGTTCCACCTCGACGAGCGCCCCGTCTACACGCTCGGGCGCGGCCACCAGGCCGACATCGTGGTGATGGACATCAAGTGCTCCCGGGAGCACGCCCGGATCGAGCGGCGGCCCGAGGGCTACGTCCTCGTGGACCTGGGCTCGACGAACGGCACGAAGCTCAACGGCAAGCGGATCGAGAAGAAGGGGGAGCGCCTCCTCGCGCCGGGGGACGAGCTCCGGTTCGGCAAGTGGATGCTCCGCTTCCGCGCGCCGACGCCCGCCCCGGTCGCGGCCAAGGCGCCGCCCGTGCCCGAGCGGCGCGGCGGGACGGGACGGCCGGCGGCGACGGCCGTCGCGGCGCCGCCCGCCCCGGTCCCGGCCGGCGCCGGCGGCTTCGCGCCGTCGAGCGGCGGGGTCGACCCCTTCGACTTCGACTTCGACTTCGCCGAGCCGACGCTGTCGGCGGCGCCCCCGGCGCAGCTCCCGCCGTCCGCGCCCGCGGTGAGCGAGGCGGACGAGGCGGTCGAGCTGCGCACGTTCGTGTTCGACGAGCAGCCGGAGATGCCCCCGGCCGCGCCGGTCGTGGACGCCCCGCGCGACGACGCGGACGCGGCAGCGCTGCGAGACTTCGTGTTCGAGGCGGACGACGGGCCCCCGGCGCCGAGCGCCCCGCCGCCGCCGGCCGGGGACCCCGCCCTCCGGACGTTCGTGTTCGACGAGATGCCGAGCTTCGACGTGGCTGGCGCGCCCGCGGCGGTCCCGTCGCCCTTCGCGGCGCCCCCGCCCGCGCCGCGCCCGAGCGCGCCGCCGAAGGCTGCGGCGCCTCCGCCTGCACCGAGCGCGCCGCCGAAGGCCGCGGCGCCCCCGCCGGCTCCGAGCGCGCCGCCCAGGGCCACGGCGCCCCCCCCGCCGCCCCCTCTGGCGCCTCCGCGCGCGACCACCCGGACGGCGCCCCTGGCCGCTCCACCCCCCGTCGACCGGGAGGACGACGAGGTGGACGACGTCGCGGGGCGCACGTTCGTGTTCGACGACGCGCCGGACCTCCCGTCCGACGCCTTCGCGGAGCCGGCCGGGCCAGCGGAGGAGCCGTCGGTCGAGCGGACGCTCGTGTTCGACCAGCCGGCGGACTTCGGCGCGCTCCCCGTCCGGGCCGGCGCCAGCCGGGCCGAGGCCCTCGAAGAGGACCTCTCGCGCACGATGATGCTCGACGGCGCGCCGACGTTCGATCCGGTCGTCGAGGAGGACGACGGCGGGCCCGAGGACCTCTCGCGGACCATGATCCTCGACGAGCCGCCGGACTTCGCGGCGGCCTCGAGCGGGGACGAGGACGACGGGGACGCCGTCTCCCGCACCATGATCCTGGACGCGCCGCCGGACTTCGCGCCGGCTTCGAGCGGGGACGAGGACGACGGGGACGCCGTCTCCCACACCATGATCCTGGACGCGCCGCCGGACTTCGCGCCGACGTCTGCAGACGACGACGACGAGGGCGAGGCCGCGTCGCGGACGATGATCCTGGACGAGCCGCCGGACTTCTCGCCGACGTCTGCGGACGACGACGACGAGGGCGAGGCCGCGTCGCGGACGATGATCCTGGACGAGCCGCCGGACTTCGCGCCGACGGCTGCGGACGAGGACGACGAGGGCGAGGCTGCGTCGCGGACGATGATCCTGGACGAGCCGCTGGACTTCTCGCCGACGTCTGCGGACGAGGACGACGACGAGGGCGAGGCCGCGTCGCGGACGATGATCCTGGACGAGCCGCCGGACTTCGCGCCGACGTCTGCGGACGACGACGACGAGGGCGAGGCCGCGTCGCGGACGATGATCCTGGACGAGCCGCCGGACTTCGCGCCGACGTCTGCGGACGAGGACGACGAGGGCGAGGCCGCGTCGCGGACGATGATCCTGGACGAGCCGCCGGACTTCGGCTGAGCGCCCCGCGCGGTGACGCGCGGGGTGACCTTTGGCTCGGGTGACCAGGCGTGCGGGGCGACGGACGCGCACGGGTGGGGCCAGGCGGCGCGACGCGCGGCCGCCTCGCGCCGTCCCCGGTGCGGGTCTGGTCGCGCGGTTCCGATCGGCCGCGTCGCTGGATCGCATCCGGGTGACGACCGAGGGTCTCCCTGTCCGGAAGCGCACGTCCCGCGCGGGTTCCAGCGCGTGCTCCGCCCCGGCCCTGCGACTATCCTCCGGGCGCACGCGCGCGCGCCCCGCGCCAGGTGAGGTCCCTCCATGACCACGCGCATGTCCACGGGTCACGCCAGCGCCGACGACGCGGAGGCGGCCGGGCGCCTCGCGGCCGAGCGGGCCCTCGAGGGCCTGCGCGGCGGCCCGCCGCCCGCGTTCGGCGTCGTGTTCGCGACGAGCAAGCTCGACCTCGAGGCGCTCGTGCGCGGCGCCTGCGACGCGCTCGGCGACGTGCCGCTCCTCGGCTGCACGAGCGCGGGTGAGTTCGCCGACGCGGCGATCACCGACGGCGGCGTGGCCCTCGGGCTCGTCGCGAGCGACGCGCTCGGGCTCGCGGTCGGCGCCGGCGAGGGGCTGCGCGCGAACACCCCCCGGGCCGTGCGCGCCGTCGTCTCCGAGCTGCGCGGCAGCCGCCGCGCCGCGCCGGAGGGCGCCTCGCACCGGACGGTCCTGCTCCTGACCGACGGCCTGGCCGGCAACGGCGAGGGGCTCGTCGACGCGCTCGCCATGGAGGTCGGCGGCGGCGTCACGATCGCGGGCGGGGCCGCGGGCGACGACGCCGCGTTCAAGCAGACGTTCGTGGCGCTCGGCCGGCGGGTGCTGCGCGACGCCGTCGTGGCCGTCGAGCTCACGACGGCCCACAAGATCGGGGTCGGCGTCCACCACGGCTGGTGCGCGGCCTCCGAGCCCGGCACCGTGACGCGGGCCGAGGGCGCGCGCGTCCTCGAGATCGACGGCGCCCCCGCGATCGAGATGTACCGCGCCTACGCGGCGCGCAAGGGCGTGACGCTCACGGCGGAGAACCAGAACCAGTTCGTGTTCACGCACGAGCTCGGGATCGTCCTCATGAACGACGAGCTCAAGGTCCGCGCCCCGCTCTCGGTCCACGACGACGGCTCGATCGCCTGCGCGACCGAGGTCCCGCAGGGCATGCAGGTGCGGATCGTCGAGGGCGACCACGACGCGATCGTCGCCGCGGCCCGGACGGCCGCGGAGGAGGCGGTGCGCGGGCTCGCGGGGCAGCCCTGCGCCGGCGCGATCGTGTTCGACTGCGTCGCGCGCAAGCTCGTGCTCGGCGCGGGCTTCGCCCGGGAGGTCGAGGCCTTCCGCGACGTCGTCCGCGCCCCGATCGTCGGGTTCAACACCTACGGCGAGATCGCCCGCGTCCGCGGGCAGGTCTCGGGCTTCCACAACACGACCGCGGTCGTCGCCGCGCTGCCCGCGTGAGCGCGGCGCGACGGCCGGGGCGGGCCCGCGCGTGACGCTGTCCCCGGCCGAGCTCACGCTGGAGCGGCTCCTCGAGCCCCGCCCCGCGGAGGGCGAGCTCCGCCTGCCCGGCGGGCGCGGCCTCGTCGTCGACGCCGACGCGACCTACCGGCTCGCCGAGGAGCTCGAGGAGACGCTCGGCGAGGTCGCGGCCCGCGGGGTGCTGACGCGCTTCGGCTTCCAGTCGGGGTACCAGGAGGCGACGCGCCTGCGCACCTACTTCGCCTGGGAGAGCGACGTCGCGTGGCTCGAGGCGGGGCTCCGCGCGCCGTCCGCGCTCGGCGCCGGGCGCCTCGCGCTCGGGAGCTGGGTCCTCGACCGCGCGCAGGGGCTGTTCCGCGTCGAGGTCCTGGCGACGAACGCCTGGGAGGCCGCCGCCCACAAGGCCCGGCGCGGCCCCGCCCCCGGGCCCGTCTGCCACCGGCTGACCGGCTACCTGACGGGGTTCGGGAGCGCGTTCCTCGGCGACGACGTGCTGTTCGTCGAGCGCGAGTGCGCGGGCCGCGACGACGGCGCGACCGGCTGCAGGTTCGAGGGGCGCCTCGGCGACGAGTGGGGCCCGGAGGGGGCGGCGCACCGCCGGCTCTACCAGCGCGACGCGATCGGCGAGCGGCTCGCTTCGCGCGACCAGGAGGTGTTCGCGCAGCGGGTCACGATCCGCGAGCAGGCCCTCGCGCTCGAGGCCGCCCGCCGCGTGGAGGAGGCCAGCCGGCTCAAGAGCGAGTTCCTGGCGAACATCTCGCACGAGCTCCGCACGCCGCTCAACTCGATCATCGGCTACGCGGACATCCTGCTCGCCAAGCTCGGCCCCAAGCTCCCGCCGGCGCCGCGCGGGAACCTCGAGCGGATCCTCGGGAACGCCGAGCACCTGCTCGGCCTGCTCAACCAGGTCCTGGACATCTCCAAGATCGAGGCCGGCCGGCTCGAGCTCCGGCTCGAGCCCGTGGAGCCGCGCCCGCTGCTGTCCCGCTGCCTCGAGGACGCGCGGGTGCTCGCGCGCGGCAAGCCGGTCGAGGTCGTGGACCGCTCGGCGGGCCGCGCGCTCCCCCCGGTCCGCGCGGACGAGACCCGGCTCCGGCAGTGCCTCACGAACGTGCTCTCGAACGCGGTCAAGTTCACCGAGCGCGGGGAGGTCGCGCTGGACGCGCGCGTGATCTCCGGCGCGCGCAGCGGGCACGCCCACGGCTTCCTCGCGCTCTCGGTCCGCGACACCGGGCCGGGGATCGCGCCCGAGCACCAGGCGCTCGTGTTCGAGCCGTTCCGGCAGGTCGACACCTCGAGCCGCCGCCAGCACGAGGGCACCGGCCTCGGGCTCGCGATCGTGCGCCAGCTCCTCGAGCACATGGGCGGGGAGGTCCGCCTCCAGAGCGCGCCCGGGGCCGGGTCGACCTTCACGCTCGTCGTCCCCCTGGCCGGGGCCGGCGAGCCCGAGGCGGCGAGCGACGACGGCGGCGCGCCGGGCGCCCCCCGCGCCGACGACCCGCCCGGCGCCGGCGCGGGCAGCCCGGCGGGCGAGCCGCTCGAGGTCCTCCTGATCGACGACGACCCGGACGCCGAGGCGCTCGTCCGGCAGGCCCTCGAGCTCGCCCTGGCGCCCGCCCCCGCGGCGCGGGTGCGCCTGCACGTCGAGCGGGACCCGGTCGAGGGCCTCGCGGTCGCGCGCGCGCGGCCCCCCGCGCTCGTGCTGCTCGACCTCGCCCTGCCGAGCGTCGACGGGCGGCAGGTCCTCCGGCTCCTCCGGGACGACCCGCGCACTTGCGGCGTGCCGGTCGTCGTCGTGAGCGTCCGCGACGACGCCGCCTCGACCCTCGCCGAGGGGGCGCAGGCGGTCCTGCCCAAGCCCGTCTCGCCCGAGGCCCTCCGCGGCGCGCTCGACCTCACGCTGGCGGCGCGCCCCGCGGCCGGGGGGCCCCCGCCGGGCCCGGCCCAGGCGGCGCCGCCGTGAGCGCGCCGCGGTGGGTCCTCGTCGTCGACGACAACGCGCACAACGTCGAGTACGCGCGCCAGGTCCTCGTGGACGTGGGGTGGGCCGTACGCGTCGCGCACGGCGGCCGCGAGGCGCTCGAGCTCCTGCGCGCCGGCGAGCTCGCCGGCGGCGGGCCCGCGCTCGTGCTCCTCGACCTCTCCATGCCCGACGTCGACGGCTGGGAGGTCGCGCGGCGCGTGCGGTTGGACGGGGCCCCGCCGCCCCTCGTCGCGTGCACCGCGCACGCCATGCGCGGCGACCGCGAGCGCGCCCTGGCGTCCGGCTTCGACGGGTACCTCGCCAAGCCGTATCGCCCGGCCGAGCTGCTCGAGTGCGTCGCGAGCTTCCTGGGCGCGGCGCCCGGCGGCCCGGGGGCCTCCTCGGGCTGGGAGCTCGACGGGCCGCTCGACGACCTCGACTGGGAGGAGGGGGCCGCGTGACGGACCGCGCCAGGATCCTCGTCGTCGACGACGACCCCGACCTCGTCGATCGGGTCACGCAGCTCCTCGAGGACGACCACGACGTGCTCTCCACGACGGACTGGGGCGAGCTGAACCGGCTCTACTTCCGCGAGGGCGTGGACCTCGTGCTCATGGACGTGAACCTGCCGACGCTCCGCGGCGACCGCCTGGTCCAGATCCTCCGCGCCCCGAAGCTGGCCGTCCGCCCGCCGATCCTCTTCTTCTCGTCGGAGGACGAGGCCACGCTCGCGCGCCTCGTCCGCGAGACCGGCGTCGACGGCTTCGTCTCGAAGAGCGCCCGCGGGGCCGACCTGCTGGCGACGATCGGGCGCTACCTCGGCGGGCGCAAGACCGACGCGGGCTGACGCGGGCGGGGGACCTGCGGAGGGCGCTGGAGGCGCGCGCCGAGCCGGAGCGGGCTCAACGCCCGAGGAGCGTCGAGAGCCTGCCCGTAGCGTAGCGCGTGACGAGCACGTCCAGGCGCCCGTCGCGGTCGAGGTCGCCCACGGCGAGCGCGAACGCGTCGACCAGGGCGGGACCGACCCCGAACCAGCGCCGCCCGCCCCAGCCGCCCGCGCCGTCGTTCAGGAGGACGACGACCTCGTTGACTGCGGACATGGTCGCGATCGCGTCGAGGTCGCCGTCCCCGTCGACGTCCGCGAGGGCGACGGCGCGTACCTCGCCGTTGGCGGCGGGGTGGAGGGGGGTGTAGGAGGCGACGCTCAGTCCGCCCGCGCCGTCGTTGCGGAGCACGGCCAGGCGGTTGTCGTAGACCGTCGCGACGACGACGTCGAGGTCGCCGTCCCGGTCGAGGTCCCCGCAGGCGAGCGCGCCAGGCCCGTCTGCGACCACGAGGTTCGTCCGCGGTCCGAACGTCCCGTCGCCGTTCCCTCGCTGGATCGAGACCTGGTCGAAGACGTGCTCCAGGTGGATCAGGTCCAGGTGCCCGTCCCGGTCGAGGTGCGCGAGCGAGACGCTCGCCTGGACGTTCGCGCCGATCGGCGTCAGGCCCGCGAACCTGCCGTCGTTCAGCCCCAGATGGGCCCGCGTCTCGCCGGCGTTGGGGAACGTGGCCACGAGGTCCAGCCGCCCGTCGTGGTTCAGGTCGCCGACCGCGAGCTGGCGGTATCCGGCCACGCCCGGCGAGCCGACCTCCGTGGGGAACGACCCGTCCCCCGCGCCGAGGAAGACCTGCACGGCCCCGAAGTCCGTGCGCGAGAGGACGAGGTCTTGCTTCCCGTCGCCGTCGAGGTCACCCAGGGCGCAGCTCGCGCCTGGCCCGGTCGCCAAGGGCTGCGCCACGGGGAAGGTCCCGTCGCCGCCGCCCAGGAAGGCCTGCTGCGTGGTGGCCCCCCCGCCGCCGACGACGACGTCCAGCCGCCCGTCGCGGTCCAGGTCGGCGACCGCGAGGGCCTGGGGCTGCGGGGTGAGACTCGGCCGCTCGAGCTGCTGGTGGAACCCGCCGTCACCCCGCCCGAGCAGGACGGAGACCTCTCGACGCTCCGTCTCGCACGCCACGACCAGGTCGAGGACCCCGTCACCGTCGAGGTCGCCCGCGGCCAGGTTCCGCGGCGCGGGCGCGCAGCCGTAGGTCGCGATCGTCCCGCCCGGGAAGCTCCCGGTCCCGCCGTTCCGGAACACGCGCACCGAGTGCCCGGTGTACCCGCACACCGCCACGTCCAGGTCGCCGTCGCGGTCGAGGTCGGCCAGGGCCACGCCCCAGGGGCCGCCCGGCCCCGCGTAGCTCCCCGCGCCCGTGAGGGTCCCGTCCCCGTTGCCCGCGAGGACGACGACCACGTTGCCGTCGAAGCAGGTGACCACCGCGTCGAGCAGGCCGTCGCCCGTGAGGTCGCCCACGGCGACCCCGCGGGGCCCGCCGCCGAGGACCAACGACTGGCTGGCCACGAACGTCCCGTCGCCCTGGCCGCGGAGGACGAACACGTTCCCGGCCGCGTTCGTGATCACAAGGTCGAGCCGCCCGTCGCGGTCGAGGTCGCCCGTGGCGACGCCGCGCGGCGCCGACCCCACGCCCCCGTAGGAGCCGGTCACCACGGGCGGGAGCAGGCCGTCGGGGCTCCCGAGCGGTGGGTGCAGGATCACACGGTACAGCCCCGCGACCATGTCGAGCGTCACGACGTCCGTGAGCCCGTCGCCGTCGAGGTCGCCGAGCACCAGGTCGTTCGGCGCGGTGCCCCCGAGGCCGACCACCTCGGTGGCCGAGCCAGGGAGGGCCCCGGTCCCGTCGTTGAGGTGCACGGAGACGGTCATCGAGTTGTCGTTGAGGACGACGACGTCGAGGTCCCCGTCCTCGTCCATGTCGGCGAGCTGCCCGCGTAGGGGCGTGTGGCCGCTGATCGACAGGCCCGCGACCCGCTCGAACGCGCCGTCGCCGCGCCCGAGGGCGACGGCGGTCGCGCCGTCGCCGTTCGACCCGCTCCCCCCCGTGAGGATCAGGTCGGGCTTGCCGTCCCCGTTCAGGTCGCCGATCGCCACGTCCCGCGCGAAGTACGTGGCGCCCGGCCCGGCCGCGGTCGTCGTCGTCACGCGCTCCTCGGCCGCCAGCCGGACCGAGGCGAGCGTGGGGCCCGCGTCGAGCCAGGTCTTCACCCGGGGGACGCTCGCGGCGATCAGCGCCACGTCCGGGAACAGGTCGCGATCGAGGTCCACGAGCACCAGGTCGGCCAGCCCGGCGCCCGCGGCCAGCACCTCCCGGGGGCGGAAGGTGCCGTCGCCGACTCCGTCGAGCACCGACAGCCCGCCGCCGTCCCGGACCACGACGTCCAGCGCCCCGTCGCGGTCGAGGTCGGCCAGGCCCACGGCCGAGGGCAGCGCGCCCACGACGTTCGAGGCGGCGGGCTGGAGGGTACCGTCGCCGTTGCCCCGCAGCGTCGAGACGGTGCCGCCGTTGGTGTCCGCCACGACGACGTCGAGCCGACCGTCTCCGTCGAGGTCGCCGGTCGTCACGGCGCCCGGCGTGATCCCCGCGGCGTGTGGGGCCGGCGCGCCGAACGCGACGGCCCCGCCCGTGGTCTGGTTGAGCAGGACCTGCACGGCGCCGCCAGCGCCGTCGGACACGACCAGGTCCGGGTCGCCGTCGCGGTCGAGGTCGGCCAACGCGAGGCCTCGCGGCTGGCCGCCCGCAGGCACCGACACCGCGGACTGCAGCGTCCCCACCCCCGTGCCGCGCAGCACGAGCACGACCCCGCCCCCGGCGTCTGCGACGAGCACGTCGAGTCGGCCGTCTCGGGTCACGTCCGCCAGCGCCAGCGCGCGGGGGAGCGCGCCGACGGGCAGCGCGTAGGTGAAGGGCGCGTGAAACGTCTGGCCCGCCCCGGAGCCCCGCAGGACGCGCACGTCCGTGGCCGTCACGACGACGAGGTCGAGCAGGCCGTCGAGGTCGAGGTCCTCGAGCGCGAGGTCCACGGGCTGCGACCCGACCCCGACCGGGTCCCCGGTGTCGGCGAGTCCGCCCGCGCCGTCGCCCAGGAGCACCCGCGCCTCGCCGGGCCCGGCGCACGCGACGACGATGTCGGGCCAGCCGTCCCCGTCGAGGTCCCCCGCCGCGAGCGCGACCGGCCCCGCGGGCACCGCGGTCGCCGCGCCTGGCACGAGTTCCGGACCGTTCCGCAGGGTGAAGGTCGCGCTGGCCCCGGGTCCGAGGGACGCGTCGGTGTCGGATGTCGCCGCGCGGACGCGCAGCGTCAGGTCCGTGGTCCTGCCCGCGACGTCGCGGGCGCTGTCCCAGAGGAAGACGTGGGCGACCCCGGCCGGCGAGGTCGGGACCCGGCTCACGCCGGAGGACGCCCCCGGCGCGCTGCCCGCCTGGGTCGCCCGGACGAAGCCCGCGCCGGCGTCCACCTCGACGAGCACGTCGGCGGGGTGGCCGAACGCCTGGAGGAGCGTGTAGGAGACCGGCACGACCCCCCGCGCCGGGGGGGTGACCGCGACGCCCGAGACCTCGGGCCGCGCCGGGTAGGCGCGCGCGACGTTGCTGGCCACCGAGTCGCCCGAGGCGTTGACCGCGACGACGCGGTACTCGTACGTGGGCCCTGCCGGGACCGTGTCCGTGTAGGCAGTCACCCCCGAGCCGACCACCGCGGTGTCCGGGAAGAGGCCCGATCCGGCCAGGCCGCGCTCGATCCGGAAAGAGGCCTCGAGCGCCGACGCGTCGGTCCAGGCGAGCGCGATCTGCGTCGCGCTCACCTGCCGGGCGTCGAGGCCGCTCGGCGGGGCGGGCGGCATGTGGGCCGTCACCTCGCCGGACGGGGCCGAGGCCCCCCCCGCGTTCACGGCGAGGACGCGGTAGTCGTACGCCTGGTCGGCCAGCACCGTCGCGTCGACGTGCAGCGCGGCGTCCGGCGGCGCCGTTCCCACGAGCACGAACGCGCCCGCGCCGGCCGGGCTCCGCTCGATCCGGAAGCCGGACTCGTTCGACGCGGCGTCCGTCCACGAGAGCGTGATCTGCGCGAGCGTGACGCCCACGACCGCGAGGCCCGTCGGGCTCGGCGGGGGGGCGTCGGGGGTGACCAGGGCGGCCGTGCCGGAGGGCGGGGAGTCCCCCGCCGCGTTCACGGCGAAGACTCGATACTCGTAGGCCGCGCTCGCGGCGACCGACGTGTCGACGAAGGCCGTCGCGCCGGGACCCACGGGGGACCCCGGGACGGGCGCGAACCCGCCGGCCGGGAGGTCGCGGCGCTCCACGCGGAAGCTGGTCTCCGTGCTCGAGGCGTCGGTCCACGACAGGTCCACCTGCCCGGCGCCGGCCGCGGCGGCCACGAGGCCGGTCGGGGCGGCGGGGGCCGTGGTGGCCGCCACCGGCGACGTCGCCGGCGAGGCCCCTGCGGCGTTGCGCGCCAGCACCCGGTACTCGTAGACGGAGTCCGCCGCGGCCGTCGCGTCCCGGAACGACGTCGCGTCCGCGGGCAGCGCCGCGAGCAGGCCGAAGGGCGCGGGGACGACCCGCCGCTCGACCTCCACCGCCGTCTCCACGGCCGACGGCAGCGACCAGGTCAAGTCGACGCCCGCCGGCGTGACGCCGGCCACGGTGAGGTTCGCCGGGGGCGCGGGGACCGTCGCCGCGACGGCGACGTTGGACGGGCCGAGGTCGCCCGCGGCGTTCCGCGCCAGGACCCGGTACTCGTAGGCCGCGTCGGCCGCCGCCGCCAGGTCGACGTACGTCGTCACGTCGGGCCCGAGCGTGACGAGCGGGGTGAACGCGCCGCCGGGGAGCACGCGCCGCTCGACGCGCTGCTCGGCCTCGACCGCGGACGCGTCCGTCCAGGCGAGCGTCACCTGGGTCCCGGCCGGCGTCGCCGAGAGCCCCGCCGGCGCGTGGGGGGCCGTCGCGGCAGCCACGACGTTCGACGGGCCGGAGTCCCCGCCCGCGTTCGACGCGAGCACGCGGTACTCGTAGGCGCCGTCCGGGCCGCCCGTCGCGTCGACGAAGCCCGTGGTCCCCGCGGGCAGCGTGGCGAGCGCCGCGAACGCGCCGCCCGGGAGGGCCCTTCGCTCCACGCGGAAGCCAGCCTCGTTCGACGACGCGTCCGTCCAGGCGAGCGTCACCTGGGTCCCGGCCGGCGTCGCGGAGAGGCCGGTCGGCGCCGCGGGGGGGGCCTCCGGGGTGGTCACCGAGACCGTCGTCGAGGGGGCCGACGCGCCCCCGCCGTTGACCGCGATCACGCGGTACACGTACGTCGTGCCGGCGGCGAGGCCCACGTCGGTGAAGGCCTGCGCGCCCGCGCCCAGGACGCCAGCCACCACGAACGAGCCCGAGGCGAGCGGCCTGCGCTCGACGTGGAAGCCGGTCTCGGTCGCCGAGGTGTCGACCCACGCGAGGTCCACCTGCGCGGTCCCGGCGGCGGTCGCGGTCAGGCCCAGCGGCGCCAGCGGCGGCGTCGTCGCCTGGGCCACGTTCGAGGCGGGGCCGTCCCCGCCCGCGTTGAAGGCCACGACCCGGTACTCGTAGGCGGCGTCCTGCGCGACGGTCAGGTCGGCGTGCGCCGTGGCCCCGGCCGCTGCGACGCCGAGCGAGGCGAACGCCCCCGCGGGCAGGAGGCGGCGCTCGAGGCGAAACCCGGCCTCCGTGGCCGACGCGTCGGTCCAGGCCAGGTCGACCCGGCCCGGGCCGACCGTGGACGCGCCGAGGCCGGTCGCGGCGAGCGGGGGCATGGCCGTCGCGGCCGCGTTCGACGGCGTGGAGGTCCCGCCCGGACCGACCGCGGCGACCACGTACTCGAACCCGGTGTCCTGAGCCGGGGGCGCGTCGGCGTACGTCGTCACGCCGGCGCCGACCGACCCGACGACGGCGAACGCGCCCCCGGGCAGCGTCCGCCGCCGCACCTCGAAGCCCGTCTCGGTCGCCGACGCGTCCGTCCAGCTCAGCTCGACCTGCGCGCCGCCCACGACCGACGCCGCGAGGCCGCTCGGCGGAGCAGGCGACGTCGCGGCGGACGCCGTGTTCGACGGCGGCGACGCGCCGCCGCCGTTCTGCGCGAGCACGCGGTACTCGTAGCTCGCGTCGAGCGAGACGCTCGCGTCCGTGAGGCCCGTGGAGTCCGCGAGGGTCATGGCGAGGAGGGCGAACGTCCCGGTCGGGAGGGCGCGCCGCTCGACGCGGAAGCCGGTCTCCGTGGCCGAGGCGTCGGTCCAGCTCAGCGTCACGCCTCCGCCGACCACGCTGGCGCTCAGCGCGGCCGGCGCGAGCGGCGGGGTCGTGGCCGTCGCCTCGTTGGAGGGGAGCGAGTCGCCGCCAGGGCCCTCGGCGACGATGCGCCACGCGTAGGCCCGATCGGCGACCACGCCGCCGTCCGAGAACGTCGTTGCGTTCGCGCCGACGCTCCCCGCGGGCGCGAAGCTCCCGGCGGGGAGCTCGCGCCGCTCGACGCGGAAGCCGGTCTCCGTGGCCGAGGCGTCGCCCCAGGTCAACTCGACCTGCGCCGCGCTCGTGACCGCGGCCGTCACGCCCGTCGGCGGCGCCGGCCGGGTGGTCGCGGAGAGGACCGCGGCCGGCGAGGCGCCCGCCGCGTTGAACGCGGAGACCCGGTACTCGTACGGCCGATCGGGCGCCACGGTCGCGTCCGTCGTCCCGGTCGCGCCGGCGGGCAGGAGCGCGAGCGCCTGGAACGCGCCGCCGGGCAGGTCGCGGCGCTCGACGCGGAACCCGTGCTCGGAGCTCGAGGCGTCCACCCACGCGAGGCCCACCTGGCCGGGCGCGACGGTCGCGGTCAGGCCGGTCGGGGCCGCGGGGCAGGTCGAGACCGTCAGGGCGAGCGACGCCGGCGAGGCTCCGCCCGCGTTCTCGGCGACGACGCGGTACTCGTAGAGGGCGTCGGGCGCGACCGTGGAGTCGAGGAGCGCGGTCGCGTCCTGCGGCGCCGTGGCCAGGGTCCCGAAGGCGCCGCCGGGGAGGGCCCGACGCTCGACGCGGAAGCCCGCCTCGCGGGCCGACGTGTCGACCCACGAGAGCGCGACCTGTCCGGGTGAGACGACCGCGGAGAGCCCGCCGGGGGCGGTGGGCGGCGTGGTGACCGCGACCACGTTCGAGGGCGTCGACGACCCGGCCGCGTTGATCGCCACGACGCGGTACTCGAGCGCGCGGTCGGCCGCCGCGCCCAGGTCCGAGGCCGACGTGGCCCCGGCGCCGGGGGTGGCCACCGGGGCCCAGGCGCCCGCGCCTGCGTCGCTGCGCTCGACGCGGAAGCCGGTCTCCGTGCTGGAGGCGTCGGTCCAGGCGAGGTCGACCCGGTTCGCGCCGGCGACCGTCGCCGAGAGGCCGCCCGGCGCGGCCGGGGGCGTCACGACGGCGACGACCGCCGACGGCGCCGAGGCGCCGCTCGGGCTCCGCGCGAGGACGCGGTATTCGTAGGCCGTGTCCGCGGCGGTCGTGGTGTCGGAGAGGGTCGTGGCCCCGCCCGGCACGGCGCCGACCTCGACGAACGGCGCGGCGCCGGCCCTGCGCTCGACGCTGAAGCCGGTCTCCGTGGCGCTCGCGTCGGTCCAGGTGACGTCGACCTGGCCGGACGAGACCACCGTGAGGGCCACGCCCGTGGGCGCGACGGGCGGCGTGGTCGCCGTCGCGCTCGACGACGCGGGGGAGTCGCCGCCCGGGTTGTACGCGATCACGCGGTACTCGTACGACGTGTCGAGCGAGGTCGCGGGGTCGTGGAGCGTCGTGGCGTCGGCCGCCGCGACGCCGACCTGCACGAACGAGCCCGGGCCGGCCCGGCGCTCGACGCGATAGCCGGTCTCGCCCGCGACGTCGCCCCAGGTCAGGTCGACGCCCCCGCCCGCGGCCGCGGCGGCCGCGAGGGCCCCTGGCGCGGGCGGCGGCGCGGGCGGCGTCGCGGCGCCCGCCACGTTCGAGGGGCTCGACGCGCCGCCGGCGTTGCGCGCCAGCACCCGGTACTCGTAGGCGGTTGACGGGGCCACCGTGACGTCCGCGTAGGTGACGACCCCGGGCCCGACGCTCGCGAGCGGGGCGAAGGCGGGCGCGCCGAGCGCCCGGCGCTCGACGTCGAAGCCCGACTCCGTGGTCGAGGTGTCGGTCCAGCCCAGGTCCACGCGGTTCGGCCCGATCACGGTCGTCGCGAGGCTCCCGGGCGGGTGGGGCGGGGTCGTGGGCGAGACGACGCCCGACGGCGCCGCCTCGACCGCCCCGCGCGTCGCGACGACGCGGTAGTCGTAGGCCGCGTCCGGCGTCGTCGTCGTGTCGCTGAACGCGGCGGCGCCCGCCCCCGTCGAGCCGACCCCGGCGAACGGCCCGACGCCGCGCAGCCGCCGCTCGACGCGGAAGCCAGACTCGGTCGCCGAGGCGTCGGTCCAGGTCAGGTCGATCCGATCGCCCGCGACGACGACGGCGGCGAGGCCGCTCGCGGGCGCCGGGGCCGTGGTCACGGCGACGGTGGCCGAGGCGGGGGAGTCGCCGCTGCCGCTCACGGCGAACACGCGGTACTCGTACGACGCGTCGAGCGCCGCGGACGTGTCGCTCCAGGTGACCTGCCCGGCCGCCGTGGTGGCGACCGGGACGAACGCGCCCGCCGGGAGGGGGCGGCGCTCGACGCGGAAGCCCGCCTCCGTGGCCGAGGTGTCGGTCCAGGTCAGGTCGACCTGGGTCGCGCCGACGAGGGTCGCGATCGGCGCGCCCGGGCTGGTGGGCGGGGTGGCGGCGCTGGCGGGCGCGCTCGGGGCCGAGGCGCCGCCCAGATTGAAGGCCACGACCCGGTACTCGTAGGCCAGGTCGGCGACGACGGTGGTGTCCTGGTGGGCGGTCACGTCGGCCAGCGTCTGGGCGACGATCGCGAAGGCGCCGGCCGGGAGCGCGCGGCGCTCGATCCGGAACCCCGCCTCGTCGGTCGCGGTGTCGGTCCAGGCGAGCGAGACCTGGGCGGGGGCGGACAGCGTGGCTGAGAGCCCGCTCGGCGCCGGGGGCGGCAGCGGCGGGGTCACGACGGGCGCCAGGTTGCTGGGCGCGGAGGTGCCCGCCGCGTTCCTGGCGACCACGCGGTAGTCGTAGCCGGCTCCAGGCGCGACGCCGCCGTCGGTGTAGGCCGTGACGTTGGCCCCCACGGCCGCCACGGCGACGAAGCCGCCGACCCCGGCGGGGCTGCGCTCGACGGTGAAGCCGTCCTCGTCCGCGGCGTTGTCGGTCCACCCGAGCACGACGGTCGAAGGTCCCGTGGCGCTCGCGACGAGGCCGCTCGGCCCTGCTGGCGCGCCCGGCGCCGGCCCGCCGCCGCCGCCGCCGCCGCCGCCGCCACCGCTGGCCGCGGTGATCGTGAAGGGCTGGGTCGCGACGCTCCCCAGGCCGGCCCCCTGCGCGACGAGGGTGTAGCCCGCCCCCGCGACGTCGAGCGTGAGGTCCCCGAAGCGGACCACCCCGGACGCGGGGCTCGCGGAGAGCGTCCCCCCCAGCGCGGCCCCCGACGGGCCCGCCCCCAGGGCCAGGGTCACCTGGGTCGTTGCGCCCGTGGCTCGGTTGCCCCGGGCGTCGAGGAGCTCGACCTCGAGCGCGGGGACGACCGGCGCGCGGACCGCGGCGGTCCCCGGCTGCGTGAGCACGCGCAGGCTCGCCGCGGGGCCCGGGACGACGAGGAAGCTGGCGCTCACCGCGTCGTCGGCGCCGGCCGTGGACGCGCGCAGGGTGTAGGCCCCGACGCGCTCGAGCACGAGGTCGCCGAAGTCCGCGACGCCGCGCAGGAGCGGGCGGGTCGTCGTCCCGGCGAGCGTGCCCGCGGCCGGGTTCTGGTCGAGCGACAGGACGACGTCGCCGCTGGCCTCGACCCGGGTGCCGGCGTCGTCGACGAGCGCCACGGCGACCGCCGGCGCGAGCGGCGACCCGGCCACGACCTGCCCGGGCTGCGCGACGAACGCCAGGCGGCGCCGGCTCGGTGTCACCACGGTCGTCCCGGACGACTCCCCGCAACCTGCCGCGACGACTCCCAGCGTCGCGACCACGACCACCCACCCGACCTCGCGCATGTCGCCTCCCCTGGCCCACAAGCTAGGGATCGCCCCGGCGGACGGGTATCACCCAACCGGGTGACCTGGGCGACGCCGACGGGTTGACAGAGGGTTTGCAGGTTGGGGAGAGTGATCCTCACGACGCGACCGCCCGGCCCCGGAGGAACCACGGCGTGAGCCTCAACGACGAGAAGCTTCGGCAACTGATCGAGCTGGCCTGGGACGTGGCGACCGAGTCGACGTTCAAGGCCCGCATGGCGCTGATCATGGAGCGCTTCCGCGCGCTGATCCCGTACGACTCCGTGACGGCGACGCTCATGGACTCGACCCCGCCGGGCGCGAGCCCGAGCCCCGCCGAGCTCCTGTCCCGGCCCGCGGCCCTGGTCGAGTTCGACGTCGCGCGCCACTTCTACTGCGAGAACTACTCGCTCGAACTCGCCGCGGACTACATGGCGCGCTACGTCGCGCACGACGTGGTCGCCCGCCGCGCCGTCGCGCGCCCCGGGACGCCGTACCAGCTCAGCCGCCTCGTCCCGGCGGAGCGTTGGGGCCAGGACCCGTTCACCGGGGAGTTCCTGCCGAGGGTTGGCTGGCGTTACGGCGTGGGCGTGGCGATCCCCGTGCACGACGGGCTCGCGGTCGGGTTCGGACCCTGGCGCTCCGCGCGGCGCAAGGACTTCACGCGGGCCGAGGTCCGGCTCATGAAGCTCTTCTTGCCGATCGTCTCGCGCGCGGCGCTCGCGGCGCTGCTCACGGAGAAGCTGGCGAAGCCGTCGGACCCCGGCGGCCCGCCGCCGCGCAACGGGTTCGCGCTGTTCGGCCGCGACGGTTCGCTCGTCAACGCGGACGACGGCGCCCGCCACTTCCTAGGCCGGCTCGCGGAGGTCCCGCACGGCGTGGACAAGGTGAGCGTCGACGTCCTCACCGTGGGGCGGACCGGCGCGCCCGGCGACTTCGTCGACCGGACGTTCCTCCTCGGCGACGGGACCCCGCTGCGCGTCAGCGTCACCCGCGTCGGACCCGACGGGGGCTCGGTCGCGGTGCTCTTCACCGAGCGGAGCCTGGGCCCCGACGCCGCGCTCGGGGCGGCGGCCGTCCGGCTCGGCCTGACCCCCAGGGAGGCCCAGGTCGGCCGCCTCGTGATCGACGGGAAGTCCAACAAGGAGATCGCGGTCGCGCTCCGGCTCTCCCAGGACACCGTGAAGTCGCACCTCAAGAGCCTGTTCCGCAAGGCCGGGGTGACCGGGCGCACGGAGCTGGCCATGCTGCTCTCCGGCGCCGGCCGGCCGGCGGACGCTCCCCGCTGAGGGCGGCCCGCCCGCCTCGGGCCCTCGAGCTCGGGCCAGGAGCGCGCCGCCGGCAGCCCCCGCGCGCGAGCCTCGCGCCCCCGAGGGCAGGCCCCGGGCTCAGCGCGGGCTAAAGCCCCAGCCCGGGGCGCCAGCGGGGCGCCCCGGCCGCGGCGCGGGCGCGCTCCATGCGGTCGAGCACGGCGAAGGCCTCGAGCCCGGCGTCGATCGCGGCGGCCTCGGCCCGGTCCTTGAGGTCCGTGTCGACGAACGTGTCCGCCTCGCGGTTCGCGTAGACCGCGCACACGGCGCCCGCGCGGAGGCCGCGGAGCTGGGCCAGCGTGAACAGCAGGCTGGCCTCCATCTCCATGTTCTTGACCCCGAGCCGGCCGAGCCGGGCGGGGAGCTCGGGGTCGCGCGGCGGGAACCCCGGCACGTTGCGGCCCTGCGCCCCGTAGAACCCGGCCGCGGTGGCGGTGAGCCCGACGTGCGCCCGCCGGCCCTCGAGCGCGGCCGTCGCCTCGACGAGCGCGAGCACGACCTCGGCGTCGGCCACGGCCGGGTAGCCCTCGGGCACGAACCAGGTCGAGGTCGACTCGAGCCGGACCGCGCCCGAGGAGATCACGAGGTCGCCGAGCGCGATCCCCGGCGCGAGCGCCCCGCACGAGCCGACGCGAATGAACGTCGGCCGCGCCACGACCTGGCAAAGCTCGACGACCGCGATCTCCGTGTTGTCGCAGCCGATCCCGGTCGCGGTCACCGTGAGCGGGAGCCCGCGCCAGAGGCCGGAGACCGTCACGTACTCGCGGCTCGTCCGCCGGCAGTCGATCCGCTCGAACCGCGACGCCACCTTGTCGGCCCGGGCCGGGTCGCCCACGAGCAGGATCCGCTCGTGCACGTCGCCCGGCGCGACGCCGACGTGGTACTGCTTGCCCGCGGCGGTCTGGACGAGCTGGGCCGACTGGTACGACTCGGCCACTAGTAGCTCCCGCCGGCCGCCGGCCGCTCGGCCTTCTTCACGCCGCCCGCGAGCCCGGGGACCTCCTGGAGGATCTTCACGCCGGCGCTCGCGCCGATCCGGTTCGCGCCCGCGCGCATCAACGTCGTCGCGTCGGCCTTCGTCCGCACGCCGCCCGACGCCTTGACGCCGACCTCCTCGCCCACGACGCGGCGCATGAGCGCGACGTCGCCCGCGGTCGCGCCGCCCGAGGCGAAGCCGGTCGAGGTCTTCACGAAGTCGGCGCCCGCGCGGACCGAGGCCTCGCAGGCGGCGATCTTCTGCTTGTCGTCGAGGAGCGCGGTCTCGAGGATCACCTTGAGCACGACGCCCGGGATCGCCTGGCGCACGGCCGCGATGTCCCGCTCGACCACGTCGAGCATGCCCGACCTGAGCGCGCCCACGTTGAGCACCATGTCGACCTCGGTCGCGCCCTGCGCGACCGCGAGCCGGGCCTCCTCGGCCTTGATCGCGGCGTTCGTCGCCCCGAGCGGGAACCCGACGACCGTGCACACGGCCGGCGCGTGGCCGCGCAGGAGCTCGGCGCAGTAGGGGACCCAGAACGGGTTCACGCACACGCTCGCGAACCCGTACTTGGCCGCCTCGGCGCACAGGAGCGCGACCTCGTCCTTCGTCGCCTCGGGCTTGAGGAGCGTGTGGTCGATCATGGCCGCGATCTTGGCCTCGAGCGGGCCGACGCCCGGCGCCCCGCCGAGCCGGTCGGCGCCCGCGTCGCGCAGGCTCGCCGCGGGCTCGGGGCAGCGCGCGACGCACTGCCCGGGCACGGGGCACACGGCGCAGAAGGGCGGGCCGACGCGCGCCGGCGCCCCCGCCGAGGGCAGGACGGAGCGCCCGGTGTCGAACCGCCGGGCGACCTCGGCCGCCACGCGCTCGAGCAGCGCCTGGGCGTCGACCTGATCGAGCGACCTCGCCGTCACGCGTCACCTCCCCTCGCGGCCCGGGCGGCGCCCGGGCCGGGCCCGCCGCGCTCGTCGCCGGCGCCCGCGAGCGCCGCGGCCTCGGCGGCCCGCACGAGCTCGAGCGACGAGGCGCCGACGAGCCCCGCCGGGTCGGCCACCTCGAGCTCGTCGACGAGCGCCACGATCACGGCCTCGGCCGGGATCTGCGCGTCCTCGAAGATCAGGCGCGCGCCCGAGCCCTCGCGGATCGCGAGCACGAGGTCGCCCTCGCCGGCCGTGTGGAGCGGGTCGAGCGCCACGAACGCGGGCGCGCGCGGCGTCACGGCGTCGAGCTCGACCGGCCGGCAGAGGAGCAGGCGCCGCGGCCCGAGCCGCGGGTGGCGAATCGTCGCCACGACGTCGCCGGTCACGCGGCACAGGATCACGCGCCCGCCTCCCCGCGCCCGCCCGCGCCGCGCAGGACGCGCGCCGCGCCGTCGTCGACGCGCTCGACGATCCCCGTGATCGCGAAGTCGATCGGCACGAGCGGCCGCTCGGCGAACGCGAGGCAGGCCTCGTACTGCGTCACGTAGGTCACGAGCTCGCCCTCGCCCGCGCCCACGGCGTCGAAGGCCGCGCGCGGGCGGCCGAACGGCCTGCCGTCGGCGTCGACCGGCTGGAGCCACTGCATCTTGAGCCCGTCGAGGCCCTGGGCCTTGCGGGTCGCCCACACGGTCCCGATCACGCGCGCGAGGTTCATGCGCGGACGAAGCCCCGCTCGAGCGCCCGGATCTTGTCGACGCGCCGCCCGTGGCGCCCGCCGGCGAAGGGCGTCGCGAGCCACGCGTCGAGCACGCGCACGGCCGCCGCCTCGTCGAGCGAGCCCGTCCCGAGGCACAGCACGTTGCTCCCGTTGTGCTCGCGCGCGTTCTTCGCCGTGCGCTCGTCGTGGCAGGTCGCCGCGAGCACGCCCGGGACCTTGTTCGCGGCCATGCACGAGCCGATCCCCGCGCCGTCGACGAGGACGCCCCAGGCGGCGTCGCCGAGCGCGACCGCGCGCGCGACCTTCGCCGCGAGGTCCGGGTAGTCGCAGGCGTCCTTCGAGAACGTCCCCAGGTCGTCCGCCGGCAGGCCGCGCGCGCGCAGGTGCTCGAGGAGCCGCGCCTTGAGCGCGAACCCGCCGTGGTCGGCCCCGAGCGCGATCCGCCCGCCGTCCTGCGGCGCGGGGCCGCCGTCGGGCGCGGCC
>JANJTH010000521.1 GCA_024711205.1 Planctomycetota bacterium
GGGCCCGCGCAGGGCGACGGCGCGCACCGGCGCCGCCGCGAGGGACGTCGCGCGCCAGGCCCCGTCCTCCGCGCGCGCGTGGAGGACGGCGCCCGCGGGCCCCGCCAGGACGACGAGCGCCCCGTCCGCCGCCGCCGCGCGCACGTCCGACGGCTCGGGGAGCGCGAAGGCCTCGCCCCCACCGAGCGGGGCGAGCCACACCGGGCCCGGCCCCGCCCGCGCCGCGCCGAGGACGACGGCGAGCGTGCGCGCGGGGTCGACGGCGACGACGCGCTCGGCCCCGGCCGGGAGCCGCGCGACGACCTCGCGCGCGAGCCGGTCCGCGAAGCCGCGCAGGCGCAGCGCGGGCCCTGCGTCCCCGTCGAACGCCCAGGTCCCCACGTCGTCGCAGTCGACGGCGTCGAAGGCCATCGCGGGCACGGGGACCTCGAACGGCGCGAGCGCCCGCGCGAGCGCCGCGTCGTCGTCGAACGCCACGCCCTGCATGGCCGTGGCCCCCGGCCCGTCGGCCCGGGCGGACGCGGCGAACGCCGCCACGAGCAACAACGCGCGCGCGGAGCGCTCCAGCACCCCCACGGCCGGCCGGCCCCGGGCTCGGCGAGAGCCCACGGGCTCTCGACGTCCCCCTTCGCTCACAGCCAACCCACACCGCCCATCCGCGTTGACGGGGGCGTCGGGCGGGCCTGCGAGGCCCGCCCGACGCCCCCGTCAACGCGACCGGTAGAAGTCGTGCGTGTCGTTGGCGTTCGTGCCGATCCGCACGAGGAAGGTCATCGAGCGCCGCCACGAGGGCCGGACGATGTAGGGGTTGAAGTAGTGATCGGCCCCGCGCGACGGGTCCTGCCCGGCGACGGCGGCGCGCGCGGCGTCCCAGCACGACTGCGGGACGGGCCCCCAGTAGAGGCGATCGCGCACGTTCGCGTTGTAGCAGGAGAACTGGAGCGGCTGGTGGGCGACGCCCCGGATCGTGTTCGGGAAGCGGGCGCTCCGGACCCGGTTGAGGACGACCGCGGCGACCGCGACCTTGCCCTCGAACGAGCACTGGAGCGCCTCGCCCTTGATGATCCTCGCCAGGATCTCGAGGTCCGCCTGCGAGACGCTCGAGGCCGGGTTGCGCGCGGCGCCGCCCAGGTCCTGGAGGGTGACGAGGCTGCGGTGGACCCAGGCCGCGCGGTGGTCGAACTGGACGCGGACCCACTCGGCGCCGGCGTCGTCGACGACGTAGGCCCGGCCGCGCGAGACCGTCGCGAGCCGCTCCGCCGTGGTCGACGGGGCCCGCCGGACGTTCGCCGAGTCCGCGGTCACGAGCGCGATCCGGTCCGTCGTGCGCCGGACGTAGCTGGCCGACAGCCAGCCGGTCCGCGCGCCGAAGTCGACGGAGAGCCAGGACCCCGACTGCCCGGTCACGACGAGGCGGTCGCCGTAGGAGACGGCGCCCACGAGCGCGCCCCCGGCCGAATCGCGGACGTTCAGCGCGGAGGCCGTGACCTCCGCGACCCACTGGGGGGCGGCCAGGGCGTCGGAGGCGGTCGCGAGCGCGACGGCGCAGGCGAAGACGACGGGACGCAGCGAGGTTCCGACCACGCACCCTCCTTCGGGGGCCGGAGTGTCGCCGAACGGCGTGGCCGAGTGCCACGGAAGCGTAAGCGCCCCGCGCCGGCCCGCATGACGCGACGCGACGTGGGGCAACTCCAGGACGGGGCGTGGCCCTGCGACCTGCTCGGCCGCGCCGAGCCAGCCGCGAGGCGGCCGACGACTCGACTCGCGCTCCTCGCCGTCCGGGGCCGGTCGCTCCCGGGGCCGTGCGGACCCCGCGCAGCGCGAGGCCCGGCGCGAGCGCACGGGCGCGAGGCGCTACGATCCGAGGTCCCTCGCGTGCCCGCGCCCCCCCTGCGGCGCCCGCTGGATCGGAGGCCCCGTGCTCCCCGCGCGTCGCTTCGCCTCGCCCGCCCTCCTCGCCGCGCTGTTCGCCTGCGCGGCCTCGCCCCGGCCCGCGCGCGCGCAGGAGCCGGCCCCAGCGCAGCCGCCGCCCGCGGCCGGGCTCGCGCTCGGGGCGGCCGCGCCCGACGACCTGGCGTTCACGTGCACGCGCTACCTGCCGCGGCGGCTCGCGGACCTGTGCGGGGCGAAGGCCACGGCGCTCGTGTTCGTGACGTCCGAGTGCCCGCTCGCGCGCCGCTACCTGGGGCGGCTCGACGAGCTCGAGCGCGCCCTGCGCGCGCGGGGCGTCGCGTTCGCGATCGTCGCCGTGGGCCCGCAGGACGACCCGCTGCGCGTGGCCGACCTCCAGGTCGGCGCGGGGCTCGCCTGCCCGGCCGTCGTGGACCCGGGCGCCGCGGCGGCGCGCGCGCTCGGGGTCGGCCGCACGCCGGAGGTCGTCGTGCTCGACGGGGCGCGCCGGCTGCGCTACCGGGGGCGGATCGACGACCAGCACCGCCTCGGCGGCTCGCGCCCGGCGCCGACGCGCGAGGACCTGCGCGAGGCGCTCGAGGACGTGCTCGCGGGCCGCGAGGTCCGCGTGCCCACGACGCCGGTCGACGGCTGCCTGATCGCGCCGCCGGCGCCGCCGCCCGCGACGACGCCGACCTGGGCCGAGCACGTGGCCCCGCTGGTCCGGCGCTCGTGCGTCCCCTGCCACCGCCCGGGCGCCGAGGGGCCGTTCTTCCTCGTCGACTACGACGACGCCACGGCCCACGCGCCGACGATCGCCGAGGTCGTCGAGCAGGGGCGCATGCCGCCCTGGTTCGCGAGCCCCGAGCACGGCCGGTTCACGAACGCGCGCGCGCTCACGACCGAGGAGCGGGCGACGATCGTCGCCTGGGCCCGCGGCGGGGCGCCGCGCGGCGACCCCGCGAAGGAGCCGCCGCCGCTCCCGGACGAGCCGGTCGGCAGGTGGCGGATCGGCGAGCCCGACCTCGTCGTGGCCGCGCCGTCGCACTTCGAGGTCCCGAAGGAGGGCTGGGTCGACTACCAGTACATCGTCCTGCCCCTGACGATCGCCGAGGACCTGTGGGTCGAGGCGATCGAGATCCTGCCCGAGAACCCGCGCGTCGTGCACCACGCGAACCTCGCGGCCGTCTCGCTCGGCCCCGACGGGAACCGCGTGCAGCAGTTCCTCACCGGTCGCGTCCCCGGCGGCGGCCCGCTCCTGCTCGAGCCCGGCGTGGCCGCGCGGATCCCGGCCGGGTCGGTGCTCGTCGTGCAGGCCCACTACGTGACCACCGGGCGGCCCGAGCGCGACCGGATCGCCGTCGGCCTGCGCTGGGCGCGCGGGCCCGTCCGCAAGCAGATGCACGTCCTGATCGTCGACCAGGGCCGGCTCGAGATCCCGCCCGGCGAGGCCGCGCACCGGGTCGTCGCGCGCAAGCGGCTCCCCGCGGACGCCGTCGGCATGGGGCTCTTCTCCCACATGCACCTGCGCGGGCGCGACATGACCTTCCGCGCGCGGCGCCCCGACGGCGCGGTCGAGACGCTGCTCCGGATCCCGAACTACAGCTTCGACTGGCAGCTCGGCTACGTGTGGCCCGAGGGGGCCATGCGCCTGCCCAAGGGCACGACGATCGAGGTCGAGGGCCACTTCGACAACTCGCGCTGGAACCCCTACAACCCGGACCCGGCCAGGACGATCCGCTGGGGCGAGCAGAGCGAGGACGAGATGTTCATGGGGTTCCTCTACTGGGTCGACGCCGACGAGCGGCTCGACCTGCGCGTCGACCCCGCGACGGGCCGCGCCCGCCCCGCGCCCCGCGGCCGCCAGTTCTGAGCCGTCGGGCTCGTCGCGACCGCGAGCCCCTGCGCCTCCGACGCCCCGCTCGCCGGGCGACCGCCCCCCGCGCACGACCGTCCGCGCTCCGTCCCGAACCGCCTCGGAGGGCAGCGCTCCCCGCGCGGGACCGCACGCAGCCCCTTCCCCGGGATCTCACCCCGGGTCGTCCCAGCCCTCGATCCGCAGGAGGTAGCAGCCCGCGGCGCCGCTCCGCGCGAGCAGGTCGGCCGCGCGCTCGCGGTCGAGCGCGGCGCCCGGGAGGCCCAGGCGGGCGCGGAGGGTCGCGCGGGCGGCGAGCGCGAGCCCCTCGCCCAGGCGGTTCTGCCGGCGCTCGGCGAGCGCGAGC
>JANJTH010000531.1 GCA_024711205.1 Planctomycetota bacterium
CGCCTCGCGGCCCGGACCGCGCGGGGCGCCGCGGACGTCGACCCGCTCGTCGGCGGGCCGTCCGCGGCCGGGCTCGAGCCGGTCGAGGCGTGGGCGCAGGGGCCGGCCGAGGCCCCCGCCCTCGACGCCGGGGCCGGGCGCGAGGCCGTCGAGGCGGCGCTCGCCCTCCTGGCGGAGCGCCGGCCGGACCTGGCGCACTTCGTCGCGCGGGCCCTCGAGGCGGTCGAGCTGGGCACGCAGGCTGAGAGCGCCCTCGACGCCGCCGCCCGGCGACTCGCACTCCGCGAGGGGCCCCTCACGCCCGAGCGCCTCGCGCACCGCCTCGTCCACTGGGCCCAGCGCGCCTACGCGGCGCGCGTGCTGGGCGATCCCCCGGGGGCGGCGGCCCGGGTCGAGGCGCTCCGGCTCGAGGTGGAGGCCCTGGGCGCGCTGATCGGCACGGCGTGTGAAGAGGAGCGGCTGGACGCGCTCGTCGAGCGCGTCCTGGTCGCGACCGGCGCGGGCGGCGCCCGGGCCGTCGGCGCGGCCACGGACGAAGGGAGGCCGGAGTGAGGCGTCGCGCGTCGTTCGGGGTCCTGCTCGCGCTCTCGGGCTGCGCCGCGGCGACGCCCGGGCCGGCCCCGCTCGAGGCCCCGCTCCCGCCGCCGTCCCCGGCGCGCGACCTCGCGCGGCACGACGAGCTCGCGCGCGGCCTGCGCTGGATCCTCGAGCGTGAGGCCCTCGAGGACGCGCCGACCGCGCCCCCGGCGACGCCCGGCGCGACCGCGGCCGCGGGGCCCGGGGCCTGGGCGGCCGCGGAGGGGCAGCCGTGAGGGTCCAGGGCCTCGTCCTCCCGCTCGTCGTCGCCGCCTGGACGCTCCCGCTCGTGGGCGCGCTCGGGGCGGCGGGCGTGCGCTCCTCGCGCCGCTCGTTCGAGGCCAGCCTCGAGCTCCTGCGGGCGCAGGCCCAGGTCGTCCGGCTGCAGCGGCAGCTCGCCCGCGAGCAGGCCGCGCCCGGGCAGCCGCCCGCGGCGCCCGCGCGACCCGAGGTCCCCGCGAGCCCCGACGCGGCCGCCGAGGGCGCGCCGCCCACCGCCGCGGCGGCGCCCGCGGACCCGTTCGCCCGCCTCGACGCGGCGACCGCAGGCCGGCCATGAGCCCGTGGGAGGTCCTGCCGCGCTCGTTCGCCCGGCGCCACGGCGTCGTCCCGCTCGACCGCGGGCCCGACGGCGTACGGCTCGCGGCCCGCCACCCGGACGACCCCGAGCTGCTCGACGCGCTCGCGGCGCGGGGCCTGGGCCCCCTCCGCCTCGAGCGCTGGGCCCCCGAGGCGCTCGACGCCCTGCTCGAGGCCCGCTACGGCGCGTGGGGCGCGCTCGACGAGCTCTCCCGCGCGCTCGCCGCCACGCCGGGCGCCGACGACGCGCCGTCGCTCGGCGACCCGGAGCCTGGAGGCCCAGGGCTCGACGACGACGAGGCGCTCGAGCGCGCGCCCGCCGTGCGCTGGGTCGGGCAGCTCCTCCGCGCCGCGCTCGCGGAGGGCGCGACGGACCTCCACCTCGACCCGCCGGGTCCGGGGCGTCCGTCCCCGACGCTGCGCGCCCGCGTCGACGGCGTGCTGCACGACCGGCCCGCCCCCCCGGCCTGGCTCTTCCCCCGGGTGGTCGGACGGCTCAAGGCCCTCGCCGGGCTCGACCTGGGGGAGAGCCTCACCCCGCAGGACGGCTCGCTCTCGCTCGACGGGGAGGGCGGGCGGCGCGACCTGCGCGTCGCGACGGCGCCCACGGCCGGCGGCGAGGCCGTCGTGCTCCGCGTGCTGGCCGAGGTGGGGCGACTCCCCGGGCTCGGCGACCTGGGCGCCCCGCGCGACGTCGAGGTCCTCGCGGCGGCGGCCGGCGAGGCGTCGGGGCTGATCCTCGTCGCGGGCCCCACGGGCGCGGGCAAGACGACCACGCTCCACGCGCTCGTCTCGGCCATGGACCTGGGCGCGCGGAGCGTGGTCAGCCTGGAGGACCCGGTCGAGCTGCGCCGCCCGCGGGTCCGGCAGATCCCGATCGACCGGGCCGCCGGGCGCACGTTCGCCGCGGCGCTGCGCTCCGTGCTCCGACAGGACCCCGACGTGATCCTCGTGGGGGAGGCGCGCGACCGCGAGACCGCGCAGCTCGTCGTCGAGGCCGCGCTGGCCGGGCACCTCGTGCTGACCACGGTCCACGCGGCGAGCGCGGCCGGCGCCCTCGAGCGGCTCGTGCAGCTCGGCTGCGAGCCCGCGCACCTGGCCGAGTCGCTGCGCCTGATCGTCGCGCAGCGCCTGGCGCGGCGGCGGTGCGGCGCCTGCGCCGGCGCCGGCAGCGTCGGCTGCGACGGCGGGCTGCGCGGGCGCGTCGGCGTGTTCGAGCTGTTCCCGTGCGACGCCCAGGCCCGGGCCGCCCTCGCGGCCGCCCGCACCCCGGCCGAGCGCGTGCGCGCGCTCCGCGCGGGCGGCCTGCGGCCCTTCGCCGCGTGCGCGGCGCGGCTCGTGCGCGACGGGCTGACGACCGACGAGGAGCTGCGCCGCGTGCTGGGCCAGGACCTCGACGCGCCGGCGCCCCCGGCGCCGGAGGCGGCTCCGCC
>JANJTH010000596.1 GCA_024711205.1 Planctomycetota bacterium
CCTCGCGCGGGAGGTCGACGAGCGGGAGGCCGCGGGCCCGCTTCCCCGCGCCCAGGCGGACGGCCGCGGCGGCCCGCGTCCGCAGCAGCGCCACGAGGGCGTCGTCGAGCCGGTCGAGCTCGGCGCGGGCCGCCGCGAGCCAGCGCGCGTCGTCGCCTCGCGCGGCGCCAGCACCCGCGCCGCCCGCGCGGCGGCCGTCGCCGTCGTCGCTGGCCTCGTCCCCCTGCTCCGCGTGCACCCGCCGAGGATAGCGGGCGAGGGCGTCGCGGGCGGCCGCCGGGCCGGCGAAGATCCGTCGCCCGCCACCGGCGGGGCGAGGGGGGCGCATGGCGGGGTGGTCGGAGCGGCTCGGGCTCGCGAGCGCGGGGCTCGCCGCGACCCTGCACGTGGCCTTCTTCGCGCTCGAGAGCCTGCTCTTCACCCGCCCCGACGTGCAGGCCCGCTTCCGCGTCGGTCCGGGCGAGGCGTCCGAGGTCCTCCGGCTGTTCGTGCTCAACCAGGGCTTCTACAACCTGTTCCTCGCGCTCGGCGTCGTGGCCGGGCTCGCGCTCTGGCGCCGGCAGCCCACCGTGGCCCGCACGCTCGTGGTCTACCCGTGCCTCTGCATGGTGGGGGCGGGGGTCGTGCTCGCGCTCTCGGCCGGCCCCGAGCTCTGGGGGGCCGCCTCCGTGCAGGCTGGGCCGCCGCTCGTGGCCGCCGTCCGGCTCGCCCGCGCGCCGGCCCCCTGAGCCGGGCCGGTCCGCGCGAGCGGTCCCGTCAGCCGGCGGCCGCCGGGGCGTCGAGCGCCTCGCGGACCTGCCGGAGCAGCTCGAGCGGCGTGAAGGGCTTCTGGAGGAACCAGTGCTCCGGGCGGAGGGCGCCCTCCGCCTCGAGCAGGTCGCGCCCGTAGCCCGAGGCGAAGAGCACGCGCAGCCCGGGGTGGTCCCGCGTGAGCCGCGCGGCGAGCTCCGCGCCCGACATGCCCGGCATGACGAGGTCGGTCAGGAGGAGCGCGATCGGCGCGGGCGCGCGCGCCGCCGCGGCGAGGGCCTCGGCGCCGTCGCCGGCGGGGAGGACGGCGTAGCCGCCCTCGGCGAGGACCTCCTCGAGCAGGGCGCGCAGGGCCGGGTCGTCCTCGACGAGCAGGACCGCCTCGCCCGCCGCGGGGCGCGGCGCGGGCGGCCCGGGGTGCGCGTCGCCGGCCGCGCCCGGCGCGGCGCGCGGGAAGAGCACCCGGAACGTCGTGCCCCGCCCCACCTCGCTCGTGACCGTGACGCAGCCGCCCGCGCCCTCGACGATCCCCCACACGGTCGCCAGGCCGAGGCCCGTCCCGCGGCCGCGCTCCTTCGTCGTGAAGAAGGGCTCGAAGACGCGCGCGAGGACCTCGGGCGGCATGCCGCAGCCCGCGTCCTCGACCTCGAGCGCGACGTAGCGCCCGGCGCTCGGGGCCCCCCGCAGCTCCGGCGCGCCGTCGGCCAGCGTCACCTCGGCCGTGGCGAGCCGGAGCCGGCCACCCTCGGGCATGGCGTCGCGCGCGTTCACGCACAGGTTCACGACCACCTGCTCGACCTGCCCCGCGTCGGCCTCGATCCAGCCGACGGCCCGGTCGACCGCGACCTCGAGGCGCACGTCCGCGCCGAGCAGGCGGCCGAGCATGGGCTCGAGGTCGACGACGACGGCGTTCAGGTCGAGCGGGCGCCGCGCCGGCGGGTCGCGCCGCGCGAACAGGAGGAGCTGCCGGGTCAGCGCGGCGGCGCGGTCCGCCGCCCGCCGGATCTGCTCGACCCCGCCCCGGAGCGGGTCGCCGGGCGCGAGCCGCGCGAGGGTCAGCTCCGAGTGGCCGAGGACCGCCGTCAGCAGGTTGTTGAAGTCGTGGGCGACGCCCGTCGCGAGCCGGCCCACGCACTCGAGCTTCTGCGCGGCCTCGACGGCGAGCCGCGCCGTCACGTCGCGCGCGAACACCGAGACCCGCTCGACCCGCCCGTCGGCCACGCGCACCGGCGAGACGAGCACCTCGAAGGTGCGCGCCCGGGGGCCGGCGCCGAGGACCTCCTCGTAGCGCGCCGGCGCGCCCGAGGCCGCGCTCGCGCGCGCGTGCGCGCGCAGGCGCGCGCCGCGCTCCGCCCCGAGCGCCGCCTCGGGCGTCGCCCCGAGCGCGCCCGCGGCCGGGCGCTCGAGCGCCTCCTCGGCCCGCCGGTTCATGGCCTCGAGCGCGAGCTCGTCGCCCTGCACCCCGAACACCAGGATCACGTCGGAGGTGTGGTCGAACACCTCGCGCAGCGCCCGGGTCGTCCGCTCGAGCTGCCCGACCTTCTCGTCGAGCTTCTTCACGAGCCGCTCGTTGTAGGCCTCGAGGTGCTCGGCCTCCTCGGGGCCCGCCGTCGGGGGCGCCGCTCGGGGCCCCTCGGCGACCGCCTCGCGGAGCGCCCGGGCGACGACCTCGGGCTCGCTCGGCTTGAGGAGGAAGCGCGACGCGCCGAGCGAGAGCCCGACCTGCTCGTCCTTCGGGTCGGTGTAGGTCGCCGTGTAGAACACGACCGGGACGTCCCGGAGCGCCGGCCGCCGCTTCACCTCCCGGCAGAGCTGGAAGCCGTCCATCTGCGGCATGAGGATGTCCGTGAGCACCGCGTCGAACGCCTCGCGCTCGAGGAGCGCGAGGGCCTCGGCGCCGTTGCTCGCCGAGACGACCTGGAACCCCTGGGCCCCGAGCTGGAGCTCGAGCAGGTAGCGGCTCTCCGGGCGATCGTCGACGCTGAGGACCTTCACCCGCGCCTCCGGGTCGCGCTGCGAGCCGCACCGGCGCCGAGCGTAGCCCTCCCTCCGCGCGGCATCCAGGGTAAACCGCGCCGGTCGCCCGGCCGGGCCCGTAGACTGCGTGCGGGGCGCCCCGCCCCGCAGGGGGAGGTGCCGGTGACCGCGCGGGTGATCCTCGTCGTCGAGGACAACGAGAACAACCGCTACCTGACCACGTTCCTGCTCGAGCGCGCGGGCCACAAGGTGGTCCACGCGTGCAGCGGGGCCGAGGCGCTCGGGGTCGCGCTGCGCGAGCGCCCGCACCTGATCCTCATGGACATCCAGCTCCCCGAGATGAACGGGTATCAGGTGACCGCGCAGCTCCAGGCCCACCCCGAGCTGGCGACGATCCCGATCGTCGGCGTGAGCTCTTACGCGACCGCGTCGGACCGCGCGCGCGCCCTCGCCTCGGGCCTGGTCGGGTACATCGAGAAGCCGATCGAGCCGGAGACGTTCGTGCGCCAGATCGAGACCTACCTGCCGGGCGCCGGCCCCGCGTGACCCCGGCGCCGGGGGCGGCCGCGCCGGCGGCGCTCGCCCGGGTCGGCGGCGC
>JANJTH010000602.1 GCA_024711205.1 Planctomycetota bacterium
TCGAGCCCGCGCCGGACGAGCCCGCGCCGGACGAGCCCGCGGCCGGCGCGCCGGAGCCCGCGGCGGCGGCGCCGCCGCCGGTCGCGGCGGCCCCGGCCGCGCGCGCCGGGGTGGCCGACGAGGCGGCCGCCCCGATCGCGCGGCTGCGCGCCGCGCTCCGCGAGGCGACGCGCCGGGTCCGGGAGCTCGAGGCCGAGAACCGCGCGCTCCACGAGGAGCTCCTGAGCGCGGGCGAGATGATCGAGTCGCTCGCGCTCGACCTCGAGCGGCCCGTCGAGTGACCGGCCGGGCGGGCCCCTACCCGGCCCGCTCGCGCAGGTAGCGGTCGTAGATCGCCTCGAGCACGTAGTAGAACTGGTGGCACGTGGCCACCCCGAAGTAGAGGATCGCCTCGCGGTCGGCCGGCGTCGTCGCGAAGCGCTCGATCGTCTCCGCGCACTCGGCGCCGTGCTTGCGGTCGAGCACCGCGTGGGCGACGACGAACTGCATGTGGTCGTCGGGCAGCCCGAAGTGGTGGCGCAGGCGGTCGACGATGAACCCGGACTCCTCGTTGAACCCCTCGGCCCAGAACGAGTAGCCGAGCCGGCCGATCGGGTTCTCGCGCTGGACGAAGTCGTAGAGCAGGCTCGAGAACGCGAGCGTCTCGGGGAGCGGGCGCGAGGCGATCACGCGCTCGCGCGGGACGCCCAGCTTCTCGAGGTCGCGCAGGCACATCTCGTCGTGGTCGATCTCCTCGAGCGCGTGCTTGAGGTAGCGGATCATGAGCCGCTTCTCGGTCACGTCCGTGCGGAGGACGGCCAGGGCCTGGTTGATCCCGTTGTGCTTGACGTAGTGGTAGGACTCCCAGAGGTAGAGCTTCCACAGGTCGAGCGGGGCCTTCTCGTCGGCGACGAGCGCCTGGAACAGGCGGCTGGAGAGCAGGCGGAACTTGGCGGGCTGGAGCGCCTCGCGCAGCTCGTCGACGAAGGCCATGGGAAGGCTCCTGGAGGAAGAGGGGAGGGGAGGGGAGAGAAGAGGGAGGGCAAGGGCAAGGGCAAGGGCAAGGGAAGAGGGGGAGACAGGAGGGGGTCGCGGGAGCGGGAACGGGAGGAGTGACCTGGGGAGCGGGGGGCCGGGTCAGGCGGAGAGGGAAAGGGCGAGGGCGGGCGCGGGGCTCAGGGCGGGGGGCAGCGACTCGAGGATCCGGGGCACCTTGTGATGCGCGCCCGTCCGGCCCTCGGCCTCGAGCCAGGCCTGGAAGCGGCCGGGGGGCAGGAGCGTCACCTCGGGCGCGGCGAGCGCGGGCGTGGGGCCCTCGCGCCGGGTCCGGTAAGTGGGGCTGAGCGCGGCGAGGGCGCCGTCCAGGGCGTCGGCGAGCGCGGGGGCGAGCGCGGCGGAGGCGCGGGCTGGCGCGGCCTCGACGAGCCAGCGGTGGCGCGGGCGGCCGGGCGCGCCGGTGGGCGCGTCGTCGGCGGGCGGCTTGGCCACGAGCGCGACCTCCCCGAGCGCGAGGCCGAGCGAGGCGGCGGCGCGCACGGCCGCCTCCTCGACCTGCGCGATCGTGACCTTCTCGCCCGCGACGTTGGCCCAGCGCCGGACGCGGCCGGTCGGCACGAGCCGCAGCGGGTCGCGCGAGACGACGCGCACCGTGTCGCCCACCGGGTAGGCGAACAACCCGGCCCACGACGAGACGACGAGCGCGTAGTCGCGGTCGAGCTCGGCCTCCCACGGGCGCAGGCGCGTCGGGCGCTCTGCGTCGAGCTCGTCGGGCGGGACGAGCTCGAGGTAGATCGAGTCCCAGAGCGGGAGGTAGGCCGGGTCCGGGCCGTCCTGGACGCCGAAGAACCCCTCGGTCGCGGAGTACATCGCGCGGTAGGCCGGGCCGCCCGGGCCCGGGGCGCCGAAGGCCGCCTCGAGCCGGCGCCGGTAGGGCGCCGCGAACGTCCCGCCGGTCACGACGAGCTCGAGCCCGGGCCAGAGCGCGCGCGGGGTGACGCCGCGCCGCGCGGCCAGCCGCTCGGCGAACGCGAGCAGCCAGGGCGGCATGCCGAAGGCGACGCGCACGTCGGGCACGCGGCCGCCGGCGGCGCCGGCCGCCTGGGCGACGACCGCGTCCATGCGCTCGGCCCAGGAGGGCAGCGCGTCCACCTCGGGCCCGGGCAGGACGCGCCGGCGGAAGAACCACGGGCGCTCGCGCAGCCCGATCGTCGTCGCGGCCCCGCGCAGGACGCCGTCGGGGCCGCGGGCGAGCGGCGTGCACGCGCCGAGGAAGAACACCTTGCCCAGGACCGGGCGCAGCGCGCCCAGCTCGAGGCAGCGGCTCGCGAGGAGGAGCTGGACCGCGGCGGCGTTCGCGCGCAGGAGCGCGCGCGTGACGGGCACGTCCTTCTGGCCCGCGGTCGTGCCGGTCGTCTGCGCCCAGTAGCGCGGGCGCGGCAGGTGCGGGCGGTGGGCCTCGAACCCGCGCAGCGGGACGCGCGCGGCGAAGTCGGCCGGCCCGCGGACGCCCGCGAGCCCGAGCGCGCGCCCGAGCGGCGTGTCGGCGTGCGCGGCGAGCAACCGGCCGAGGACCTCGGCCTGCGCGCCGGCGGGGTCGCGGCGGAGCCGTTCGAGGCGGCGCCGCGGCCGGGCGAGCGCGAGCCGGGAGAGCGCGCCGGTCACGCGCTCACCACACGAGGCTCGCGAAGCCGACCGACACGCCCGAGCCGAGCCCGGCCAGGACGACCTTCATGCCGGGGCGCAGGCGGCCCGTCTCGGCCGCGTGCGCGAGCGCGACCGGGACCGTCGTCGCGGCGGTGTTGCCGAACCGGTCGATCACGAGGTGGCACTTCTCGAGCGGGAGCCCGAGCTCGCCGAAGATCCGCGTCGTCGCGGGGACCGAGATCTGGTGCGGGATCACGAGGTCGACGTCGTCCTTCGTCCAGCCGCTCCGCTCGAGCACGCGCTCGAGGGCGACCCCCGCCATGCGCGCGCCGACCTCGAGCAGCCCGCGCCCGTCGGTCCGCATGGGCTGGCCCTGCAGGGCCTCGAGCACGCACAGGTCGGCGTGCTCGCCGTGCGAGGCGAACTCGAACGCGACGAAGCCGCGCCGCGGCCCGCGCCCCTGGCCCTGCGGCTCGAGCACGACCGCGGCCCCGGCGTCGCCGCAGGTGAGCGCCGGGTAGAGCGCGGCGAGCCCGGCCCGGTCGAGGCCCGGGAGCGCGTCGTGCGTGGCGCGCAGGACCTCGCTCGCGAGCTCGCCCCCGCACACGAGCCCGAGCCGGCAGCGGCCGGTCGCGATCAGCGAGTCGACGAGGAGGATCCCGTTGACCATGGACAGGCAGGCGTTCGAGACGTCGAACACGAACGCGCCCCGCGCGCCGAGCCGCGCCTGGAGGACGTGCGCCGTGGCCGGCTCGGCGTAGTCGCGGTAGACGGCCGCGTAGACGACGACGTCGAGGTCGGCCGGGTCCACGTCGGCGGCGGCGAGGGCCTTCAGGGCCGCGGCGTGGGCGAGGTCGCTCGGGCGCGCGTCGGCGTCGGCGAGGTGGCGCGTCTTGACCCCCGTCGTGCGCTCGAGCGTCCCGCGCCGCACGCCGAACCGCTCCTCGAGGAGCAGCGCCTCCTCGACGAAGTCCGAGCGCACCTGCGCCGGCGGCAGGTGGTAGGCGAGGCCTCGCACGCGCGACGCCCCCGCCCAGGGGGCCCGCGTCGGCGCGGGCGCCTTCGCCGCCCCGCGTCGCCGCTTCGCTCCGACCCGCTCGACGACCGGCATGGCGCCTCCCCTCGTGCGGATCCTGAACGCAGGCGGCGTGCCGAGGCCGCCCACGTCGCAAGTGGCGTATTTCGAGTGTCTTGTGCGTCAGGTGCGTCCCGGGCCTCCCGCCGGGCGGTCCGGCCTGAGAAGGGTCCGAGGGGGAGCGCGCCCGGGTCAAGGGGCGACGAACGTGACGGTGCGCGTGGGGCCGCGGACGACGCGGTCGAGGAGGTCTCGGCCCTCCGCCGTGAGCTGGAGGCGGAGCGCGGCGTTCGGGGCGCTCGCGCGCGCCGCGGCCGTCGCCGCGAGCACGTCGGGGGCGGCGGCGAGCTGGACCTCGACGGCCTCGTGCCCGGCCGCGGCCGGCTCGAGGCCGCCCGCGCCGGCCACGGCCACCTCGAGGTGCGCGGGGAGCCCCGGCGCCACGACGTCGCCGCCGCCCGGGCGGACGAGCGTCCACGTCGCGACGAGCGCGACGCGTCCGAGCGGCGGACCGCCGGCGAGCCGGACGACGACGCGGTCGCCCGCGACGCGCGTCGGCGCCTCGAGGGCGAGCCGCTCCGGCCAGGGGCCGGCGAGGGGCACCCGGCGCCCGAGCGCGAGGTCGGGCGCGGGCCGGCCCCCTGCGAGGTCCCGCGCCTCGAGCTGGCGCCAGGCGTTGGGGAGGGGCCCGCCGCGGGGCAGCGGCCGGAGCACCACCGCGCGCTCGAGCGGGCTCGCGGCCGGCGTCTCGCGCGGCGGCGCCGGGGCCGGCGCGGGCGGGCTCGCCGCGGCTGGGTCGGGGGAGCGCTCCAGCGCGGGCGCGCCGGGCGGGCCGAGCAGGAACAGCACGACGGGCGGCGAGCGGAGCTCGGAGAACAGCCCCCGCACGAGCACGAGCTCGAACGTGAAGGGGTCCTGCAGCTCGACGAGCGCCGGCCCGTGGACCTCGATGCGGAACGGGTGCGTCCCCGGGCGCGAGAGCACGGCGTGCTGGAACAGCCCGAGCTCGGCCCCGTCGAGCGCCGCCCGGACGACCGGCTCGGGCCGTCGCAGCCCCTGGCTCACGTGGAGCTCGAGCCGCTTGTAGGCGGTCGGCTCGGGGACGTAGACGGCGGCCCGCCCCCGCGTCACTTGCCCCGCCCGGAGCTCGCCCGCCTCGAGGTCGAGGCGCGCGTAGGCGGGGGGGCAGGCGCGCGGCGGGCGCTGCTCGCCGAGCGGGGCCAGCCGGCGCCACCCGAGCCGGAGCGGCCCCGCCTCGATCCACGCCGTGGGCGCGTGGTCGATCGTGACGAGCTGCCGGCCGTAGAGGGACGGCCCGGCGTCCACGTGCTCGTCGCCCTGGCAGCCGTAGGCGACGCAGCCCCCGTGCTCGGCGAAGCAGGCCGCGTGGTGCGGGGTCCGGCAGCGCACGCAGCGGACGGGCTCCGCGTCGGCGGCGATGTCGTCGAGGCAGTAGGGGCAGCGCGGCGCCTGGCTCACAGGATGTAGCGGGCCAGGTCCTCGTCGCGCGCGAGCGCGCCCAGGCGCGCCTCGACGAGCGCGCGGTCGACCACGAGCCGCGTCCCGCGCTGCTCGGGCGCGTCGAACAGCGCGTCCTCGAGCAGGCGCTCGAGGAGCGTGTGGAGCCGGCGGGCGCCGATGTCCTGCGTGCGGTCGTTCACGTCGCGCGCGAGCGTCGCGAGCGCGTCGAGCCCGTCGGGGGTCCACTCGAGCTCGACGCCCTCGGTCGCGAGGAGCGCCGAGTACTGCTTCGTGAGCGCGGCCTCCGGCTCGACGAGGATCCGGCGCAGCTCGTCGCGCCCGAGCGGCTCGAGCTCGACGCGGATCGGGAAGCGCCCCTGGAGCTCGGGGATCAGGTCGCTCGGCTTGGCCAGGTGGAACGCGCCCGCCGCGATGAACAGGACGTGGTCCGTCTTGACGAGCCCGTGGCGCGTCTGGACGGTCGAGCCCTCGACGATCGGCAGCAGGTCGCGCTGGACCCCCTGGCGCGAGACGTCGGGGCCGCCGCCCTGCCGGCCCTCGGGGACGGCGATCTTGTCGAGCTCGTCGAGGAACACGATCCCGTCCGCCTGCGCGCGGGCGAGCCCCTCCTCCTTGGCCTTCTCGACGTCGACGCGCCGCTCGGCCTCCTCGGCGAGCAGCGCGCGCCGGGCCTCCGCGACGGGCAAGGTCCGCGTGACGCGCTTCTTCCCCGCCATGCGGTCGAACAGCCCGCGGATGTCGAAGCCCATGTGCTCGGTCCCGCCCGGGCCGAACACGTCGACGGTGGGCCCCGCCTGCGCGCGCTCGTAGCTGACCTCGACCGGGCGGTCCTCGAGCTCGCCCGCGCGGAGCTTGGCGCGGAACCGCTCGCGGTGCCGCTCGCGCCGGGCGGGGCCGTCGTCGTCGGCGTCCGCCCCCGGCTCGGCCGGCAGGTCGGGGAGGAGCAGGTCGAGCAGGCGCTCCTCGACCTGGCCCGCGGCCTCGGCCTCGACGGCGCGGCGCTGCTCGGCCTTGACCATCTCGACCGCGGCGTCGGCCAGGTCGCGGACCATGCCCTCGACGTCGCGGCCGACGTAGCCGACCTCGGTGAACTTCGACGCCTCGACCTTCACGAACGGCGAGCCGACGAGCGCCGCGAGGCGGCGGGCGACCTCGGTCTTGCCGACGCCCGTGGGCCCGATCAGGACGATGTTCTTGGGCGCGACCTCGTCGCGGAGCTCCGGCGGGAGCTGCTTGCGACGCCAGCGGTTGCGCACGGCGACCGCGACGGCCCGCTTCGCCGCGCGCTGCCCGACGATGAACTTGTCGAGCTCGGCCACGAGCTCCCTGGGCGTGAGCGGCGTCACGCGGCCCCGCCGGCGGCCCCAGGGCCCGCGTCGGCCGGCGCGACCTCGAGCACGGTCACGCGCTCGTTCGTGTAGACGCAAAGCTCGGCCGCGATCAGGAGCGCCTCGCGCGCGATCGTCGGCGCGTCGAGGTCCGGCGCGCGCCGGACGAGGGCCTTCGCGGCCGCGGCCGCGAAGGCCCCGCCCGAGCCGATCCCGATCACGCCGTCGTCGGGCTCGATCACGTCACCGCCGCCCGAGACGACGAGCGAGACCTGCGCGTCGACGACGGCGAGGAGCGCGTCGAGGCGGCGGAGCGCCCGGTCGGTCCGCCACTCCTTGGCCAGGTCGACCGCGGCGCGCCGAACGTTGCCGCGCGCGTCCTTGAGCCTGCCCTCGAAGCGGTCGATCAGCGCCAGCGCGTCGGCGGCGGCGCCCGCGAACCCGACCAGGACCTTGCCGTCGGCGAGCGCGCGGACCTTCTTCGCGTCGCGCTTCATCACGGTCTGCCCGACCGTGACCTGCCCGTCACCCGCGAGCGCGACGCGCCCTCCGTGACGGACCGAGACGATCGTGGTGGACCGCACGCGCGGGCGCCGTGGCGGCATGGGCTCCTCCGGGGGGCCCGGATCCTAGCCCACCTCGCCCCTCGCGACGCACGCCCTCGCGCCCTCCTGGCCGAGGCCGCACGCGGCCGCGGCGGTGCCAGGCCCGGCCGGGCCTCCCGCGCCACTCCACGCGGTCTGGCCGCGGACACCATGCACCTCCTGCGGCCGGGCGGCCCGCGCAGGGAGCTGACGGGCGTGCTTCCCTACCCTGGGTCGGGTCTCCCACTCCCAGCCCGCGGCGGCCCTCGTGTCTCGCCGTCCTGTCGAGCGCCCTCCCGGGCCCAAGCGCGCGCCCGGGCGGCTCGCCACGCGGCGGGCGTCGCGCCGTGCTCGCGCCGGAACATGCGAATGAAGTGCGTCGCGTCCGCATACCCGACGCGCTCGGCGACGCGGTCGACCCGCGCGTCGGAGTGGAGGAGGAGGCGGCGCGCCTCGGCCATGCGTCCGCTCACGATCCACTTGCCGGCGCTGCGCCCCGTGGCCTTCGTCAGGGCGGCGGTCACGTAGGCGGGGCTGCGCCCCACCGCGGCGGCGACCTCCTCGAGCGTCAGGCGCCCGAGGCAGTGGCGCTCGATGAAGCGCAGCGCGTCCCCGACCACGCCGCCTGCGGCGGCTCGAGCGCGGCCGGGGCTGGCGGCGCGATCGACCTCGGCCAGGACCAGGGTGAGCAGGCTCCGCTGCACCGCGTCGACGCCGCGGCGCGCGCCGGGGGGCTCCCGGCCGACGGCCTCCAACTCCCCGAGGAGCCCCTCGAGGTAGGCGTGGCGGGCCGCAGGGACCTGCACGACCGCCGCGGCGCCGTCCCGCACCCGCTCGAACGGCTCCAGGAGCGACGACTCGCCGCGGGCGAGGAGCGCAGGCGGGCTGAAGGCGAGCGTCCAGCACTCCGGTCGGACCCGCTCGAGCGTGCGGTGCGGCGCGCCGGCGGGCGCCAGGAAGACGTCGCCGGCGCGGACCTCCCACTCGCCGTCCTGCTCCACCCGCGACCGGCCGCCCGTGCAGAAGACGAGCGCCGCGTAGGTGTGCGTGAACGAGGCGCGAGCGGGCGCCGGGCAGGTGGCCTGCGCCCACCGGGCGGCCACGACCGGGCGGCCACCGACGGCCTCGCTATCGCGGGCGAGCGGTCGGGCGTGTCGCATGCCGGAACCTATCACGGCACGTCCGCGGACCCGGGGCCCGTGCCGCGTGGGCGCGCCGCGGCACGGAAGGCCAGGAGCCCGCTCCCGAGCACGGAGACGGCGGGCGCGAGCGCCGGGCCCGCCGCCTGCAAGGCCAGGCCCGCGAGGGTCACGACCGAGAGGACGAACGCGACGGGCACGAACGGGTAGCCCGGAATCGGGACGCGCTCGGCGCCCTCCCGGCGGCGCAGGCGCAGGAGGCCGACCACGGACAGGGCGGTGAAGAGGCCGAGGAGCCAGCCCACGTTCGTGAGCTGGGCCCGCAGGTCGGTGACGAACAGCACGACGAGGGACAGCGCCACCTGCAGCCCGATGGCCTGGCGTGGCGCGGCGCCCACGAAGGCGAAGCGGCGCGGGAACAGGCCGTCCTCCGCCATCTGCGCGTACACGCGCGGCCCGATCATGACCATCGACGAGATCGAGGTCAGCAGGGCCACGACGACGACGACCCGCATGGCCCCCTCGAGCCACGCGCCGCCCAGGGCGCGCGCGGCGACCGCCGCGACGTCCTGCTGGTTCGCCAGCGCGTCGAAGGGGGCGGCGTGGACGAAGACCGCGTTCAGGCCCACGTAGAGGAGCGCCGTGGCCAGCGTCCCCACGACCATGGCGCGAGGCACGGTCCGGGACGGGGCGCGCGCCTCGCCGGCGATGTAGACGGCCGCGTTCCACCCCGAGTAGCTGAGGGAGATCCACATGAGGGTCACGGCGAACGGACCGACCTCGAAGGGGCCAGGCGAGGCCGGCGGCACGGCAGGCAGGCGCAGGGCGCCGAGCCCCAGGAACGCGAGGAGGCCGAGCACCTTGACGGCGACGAGCGCGGTCTGCGCCCGCGCGCCGTGCTGGAGCCCGCGGGTGTGCAGGAGGCCCAGCGCGACGATCGCCGCCGCCCCCACCAGGTCCGGGGGCACGGCGGCAGGGATCCAGGGCGCGAGGTAGGCCTGGGTCGCCTCGGCCGCGAGGGCGATCGCGCTCGTGAACCCGGCCCACAGGGACGCCCAGCCCGCGAGGAAGCCCGCGAGCGGATGCAGCGTGCGCGAGAGGAACAGGTACTCGCCCCCCGACTCCGTCAGGCGCTCCGCGAGCGCCCCGTAGGAGAGCGCGCCGAGCAGCGCGATCACGCCGCCCAGGACCCAGGCGAGCACGACCCGGTCGGGCGACCCCAGGGCGCCGAGGGCGAAGCCGGAGGACGTGAACACCCCGGCGCCGATCATGTTCGCGACCACGAGCGCCGTCAGGCTGGGCAGGCCCAGGCGCCGCCGCTCGGGGGCGCTCGGGCGAGGGCCAACCCGCGCGTGGTCCGGGCCTGGCCGACCCCCCTCCGATCGGTCGGCCAGGCCCGGACCACGCGCGGCGCTCAAGGCTCGCCGACCACGACGAACTGATCGGGCAGCGCCTCGAGCACGACGCGCGCCGCGAACCCCGCCGCCCGCAGCTCCGTCATGACCGCCTCGGGGCTCACGCGCAGCTCCGCCGGCGGGCCGCGCTCTGCGTCGACGAGGTAGTCGACGATCACGAGCTGGCCGGCCGGCGCGAGCGCCTCGCGGAGCCTCCGCGCGTAGCGCACGCGGTCCTCCATGTGGTGCCAGGTGTCGACGATCAGCACGCGGTCCACGCTCCCGACGGCGAGCCCGGGGTCGTCGGACGCGACGCAGCGCGCCTCGACGTTGGCGAGCCCGGCCGCCTCGAACCGCCGCCGCATGTGCCGGACGAGCGCCGGCTCGACGTCGAGCGCGAGGACCCTCCCGCTCGCGCCCACCGCGCGGCTCAGGTGCGGCTCGAAGTAGCCCGTCCCCGCGCCGACGTCGGCGACGACCATGCCCTCCCGGATGGCCATGGCCGCGACGACCTCGGCCGGCCGCCGCCTGTCGTCCCGCGCGGGGTCGTCGAGGGCCGCTGCCCAGCCCTCGGCGCTCGTGGGGTGGCGCTGATCCTCGCCTCGGTGCTTCATGTCTTCACGCTCGTCTCGTGGGGGCCCGGCGCAGCTCGCGGAGGCGAGCAGGACCAGCGAGAGCAGGCGGGTCGTCGCGTTCGGTGCGCTCACGGATCGCTCCTGGTCGGGGGAGGAGCGTAGGGCGCCGGGACCCTCGGCAGTAGAGCGCCGATGTCGATCGAGTCGGCGTGGTTTTCGAAGTCCAGGGCGGGAGGCGGGCGCCTCGGGCCCGGCCAGCTCGCACCGGCGGCCACGGAGCCCTCGCGAGCGAGGGGCCCGGGTCGCCTTGCCGCGGGCGCTCGCGCGCCCGCCTGCTCCGTGAGCTGACGTGCGCCCGGTCGTCGCGGCGAGGCCCGCCCGTCGCGCGGGGGGGCGACGGGCCGTCCCGGAAGGCCCGGACGAGGTCAGGGCGCCGCGAGGTCGCGGCCGAAGAGCGCGTACTCGCGCCAGAGCTCGGGCGGCGGGGCGTCGCCCCGGTGCTTGCCGGCCTCGAGGCCCCGCAGGAACTCGCGCCACTTCTCCATGAGGGCGTGGAGCGCCCAGCGCAGGCCGAGCGCGCGGGCCGCCTCGAGGTGCCGGTGGAGCAGCGCGGCGCCCAGGCCCGGGGGGGCGTCCGGGGCGACGCCGAGCGTCTTGACGACGGTCGTCTCGACGGGGCCGGGCGCGCCGCCCGCGGCGGCGACGCGCGCCGGCTCGAGGAGGTCCGGGTAGCCGAAGCACAGGCCGAGCGGCGCCCCGTCGGGCCCGCGCGCGAGCTCGACGAGGCCCGGGCGGACGAGCGCGGCGGCGGGGCCGTAGAGCGCCTGGAACTCGGGCCAGGTGATCGCGGAGTAGCCGGTCTTGCCGGCGAAGGCGCGCTGGCAGAGCGCGAACAGGTCGGGGAGCAGGCGCGGCACGTCCTCGGGGCCCAGGGCCTCGAACGTGATCCCGGCGCGGACGGCGCGTGCGTGGGCGCGGGCGAGGTGCCCGATCGGCGCGGTCGAGGCGCGGAGCGTCCCGTAGGTGGCGACGACCTCGAGCCCGGCCGCGCGCAGGAGGTCGGCCTCGTGGCGGGGCGTGTGGAGGTCGAGCAGGAACGGCCCCCGCGCGTGGCCGCCGGTCACGACGCGGTAGCGATACCAGGTCGACTGGTCGAGCGGGCCCACGAGGCGCGCGCAGCCGCGCGCCGCGAGCCAGGCCGCGACGCCGCCGACGAGCGCGCGAGCGGCCTCGGGGTCGTCGGCGCAGCGGAAGAACCCGAGCAGCCCGAGCGGCGCGCCGGCCTCGGTCGCGAGCCCGGGGGCGGCGAGGGCGACCGCGCGCCCGACGACGTCGCCGCCGCGCAGCGCCACGAAGGCGCGGTGGGCGCCGCCCGCGGCGAAGAACGGGTGCTCCGGGCGGAGCTGCGCGCCGAGCGGGTCGGCGGGCGGGAGGAGCGGCCACCACGGGTCGCCCGCGAAGGCCGGGGCGTCGGCCGCGCGCAGGAGCGCCAGGCCGTCGGCGCCCCGCTCGAAGCCGAAGTCGTCGATCGCGAGCGTCATGGGGTGCTCCGGACTGGCGCGCGCGGGGCGCCTCGGCCCGCGCGCGCCGCGGATCGTCGCAAGCCGACCGGGGTCGGTGGGCGCGCGGCGCGGCGGGCGTCCCGCGCGCGCGCGCGTCGGCGATACTGCGCCGCCCGGGCCGGGGGCCCGGCGGGGGAGCCCATGACCCAGGAGTCCGCGACCGCCCACGACCTGGCCGCGCGCGCCGAGCGCGCGGCCGCCGAGGCCGAGGCCCGGATCCCCGACGCGCGCGCGCGCCGCGCCGACAACGTCGCGCTCCCCCCCGGCCGCCCCGACCCCCCGCCC
>JANJTH010000614.1 GCA_024711205.1 Planctomycetota bacterium
GCGAGCCCGCCGGCGGCCCCGCCGCCGCCCGGGCTCGCGTCGCGCGTCCTCGACCTGCCGACCGCCTCGATCCTCGTCGCCCGCTACGTCGACCTCAAGCTCGGCGACCTGGGCGGCCTGTTCTTCCTGCTCATACAGGCCCCGCTGATCGGCTACTTCGTCTCGGTCGCGTTCGACGGCAAGACGGAGGACCGGATCCTCGACTTCGTGCTCGCGCTCGTGGCCGTGTGGTTCGGCTGCTTCAACGCGTGCCGCGAGGTCGTCAAGGAGCGGCGGATCTTCCTCCGCGAGCGGCGGGCGGGCGTCTCGGTCCGGGCCTACGTGGCCTCGAAGGTGGCGGTGCTCGCGCTCGTGGCCGTCGCGCAGTGCCTCGTGCTCCAGGCGCTCGTCGCCCGGACGGTCACGTTCCAGGGCGCGCCGCCCCTGATCTTCCTCACGCTCGTCGGGGCCGCGCTCGCGGCGACGGCGCTCGGGCTGTTCCTCTCTTCGGTCGTCGCGAGCCAGAACAGCCTGATCGCCCTCGTGCCGCTCGCCCTGATCCCGCAGCTCATCTTCTCGAAGGCCGTGATCCCCAACGCGGGCGAGCTCGCCGAGCGCGTGCAGGGCGTCATGCTCGCGGCCTGGGCCCTCGAGGCCCTCGACGAGCTGCGGCGCTCGGCGCCGGCCTACGGCACGGTCGCGCAGGCCTGGCTCGCGCTCGCGGCGTTCTTCGTCGGCCTGCTGCTCCTGTCGGTCGTCGCGCTGCGCGCCGCGCACGAGGACTGAGACCGGCCCTCGCGCGACCAGGGGACGTGACGAACCGGCGCCGGCGTGCATCATGGGCGGCGTCGGCGAGGCCGCCCCGGGGCCGGGGCGCCGGGGAGGGCGGCGGCGGTGAAGAAGCTCGGCGCGGCGTTCGTGGTCGTCCTGCTCCTGGGGACGCTCCTGCTCGCGGGGCTCGGCCGCCACGGCTTCAAGCTCGGCCCGATCGCCTGGTCGTGGAGCCCGGAGCTCGCGCTCCTCGAGGACCTCGCGTCGCGCTTCCTGACCGACCTCAAGTTCAAGGACTTCGAGCAGGCCGCCAAGTACCACACGGTGCTGGAGCAGGCGAAGGTCGATATCCCGGTCCTCATCGAGCGCCTGTTCCAGGTCAAGCCGGAGTTCCTGAACATCCGCGACTTCCAGGTCGTGCGCGTCGAGCTCGACCCCGACGGCAAGCGCGCGCGCACGATCTTCAAGTCGAACGTCGAGTTCCTGAACACGGCCGAGGGCGACAAGCCGAACAAGGAGAAGCAGGTCGAGGGGATCCTCTACTGGCACAAGCGGCCCGCGCTCGAGGGCGTCCGGCGCGGCGACGGGACGCCGGCGGCCGGGGCAGGCGCCGGGACCAGCCCGGGCGACGGGGAGGTCGCGATCGCGCTCCCGCCCGGCGTCGACGGCGAGCAGTGGTTCATGAAGCTCGAGAGCTCGCTCCACGGCCTCACGGAGCGCCCCGCCGACAAGCGCTGACCCGCGCGCCCGGGGCCCGGCGGCGCCGCTCCCGCGCAACCCGTTCCGTCGTAGGTCGTCCCGAACGATCGCGGCGCCGCGCTTGACGGCCGGGCTGCCCGCCGGGTATGAGTCTCTACATGAGAATGATTCTCAATCTCATGGGTGGTCGGCCCGGGGCGGAGCGCGCGCCGGGAAGGCCGCCGGCGCCCTCGTCGCAGAAAGGAAGTCTCTCCATGCTCTCCTCGCCCCGCCGCGCGGCCCGCCGCGGCTTCACGCTCCTCGAGCTCCTCGTCGTGATCGCGATCCTCGCCGTGATCGCCGGCACGGTCGTCGCGACCTACTCCGGCCTCGAGGAGGACGCCGCCGAGGGCTCGTCCGCCTACACGCTCTCGGGCGTCGACCAGGCCCTCCGCGCCTTCACGACCATCGAGCGCAGCGCGCCGAACGGGTTCGACTCGCTCGTGGCCGCGACCTACCCGGGCGACTCGACGACGCCGGTCACGGCCGCCGGCGCCGCGAAGGCGGTCTCCGTGCCCAGCCGCATGCTCAGCAAGACGCTGCCCGTGCACAGCCTCACGGCCGAGCAGGCGACCGCCCTGCGCAACGCCGGGATCACGCACCTCCGCTACCTCGACCCGGCCGCCAACGACCTGGCGAGCCCGGCCCCCGGCTCGGGCGGCTCCGTGACGCTCTCGATCCCCGACGCCGACGGCGGCGCGAGCGCCACGGTCGGCGCGCTCCTCGACATCGACATGCCGAACCGCCTGTTCGAGACGCCGCGCCCGGGCAGCGGCCGCAACCGTGGCCGCGGCTACCTGGGCGCGCTCGGCACCGGCTCGCCCGTGCTCGTGTGGGACGCGAACCGCAGCGGCGGGACCGGCGGCTACGACAACACGAAGCTGGGCGCGGGCCCGAACGACGTGCTCGTCGTGTTCGGCCTGGGCAACGACGCGACCTGCGTCGGCGGCGACAAGCGCGCCGGCTTCCCGAGCGCGCCCGTGTTCGGGCAGGTGGGCCCGCGCCACGAGTACGGCCGGTTCATCGTCGCCTACAACCTCGGGCCGGCCGCGGCCACCCGCTCGAAGGCCGTGCTCCAGGGCGTGATGAACACGCACGGCGAGTTCCTCGACGAGGCGCTGAGCAACTACACGGGCTCCTACAACTGAGCGAAGCACGAGGTCCGGGCCGCGCTGATCGACCGCAGGGAGGTCGGCACGGCCCGGACCGAGCGCGGGGCGCGACCCACCCGGTCGGCGCCCCTGCGCCGACGCACGGACCGAGGGCCCCGGAGAACCGGCGCCGGCCATGCCCGTCGCCGGTTCTCCTGGGGACCATGTTGAGAATGAGTCGCAATCTCAGGATGTTCGTCCAGGAGGCCGTCATGCACCCGTCCGACCCCCGCGACCCCGCCACGGCGCCGCCCGGCGCGGGGCCGCGTCGCCGCCGCGCCGCGACCACGCCCTCCGCCGTCGCGCGCGTCCCGTTCGACCGCGTCGAGTGCCCGCTGCTCGACGCCGTGCTCGCCATGTCGTTCGACGCGGGCGAGCTCGACAACCTGCTCGGCGACGAGCGCGCCGGCGGCTGCGCCTGCCCGGGCCCCCGCGCCGCGATCGACGCGGCGCACCGCGCGGCGCACGTCCCCGACGGCGCGGCGGCCCGGCGCCTCGAGCGCGTGCTCGACACGCTCCACGCGCGGGAGCTCGAGGCGCTCGACGCGCTCGGGCTCGACACGGCGACCGAGGTCCTCGTGGGCCGCGACCTCGCGCGCGTCCCCCGGCTCGCCGGCTGGGTGTGGGCGGTGGCCCGCCGCGCCGACCCGGACGCGGACGGGCTCCGCAGCTACCTCGTGCGCGCCCTGTTCCTCGACGGCTTCCGCGCGCTCGGGGCGCAGGCGTCCTCGCGCCCGACGGGCTGATCGCGCGCCTGCGCTGCGCCCACCGCCCACCCCGGCCGGCCGCGCCCTGGACGCGGGGGCCGGGGGCGGGCGGAGAGGCCGGCGCTACTCGACCCGGACGAGCTCCATGACGACCGCGCCGTTCGAGGAGGTCCGCGCGAGCCCAGGAAAGGTCGGGTGGTCCCCGGCCATGGGGATCCACGTCTCCGCCGTCGTTCCGGAAACCTCGGAGTGCACGACCAAGCAGTCGAGCTCGAGCGCCCCGACCTTCATGCGCCGGCGCTTCTGCTCGACCTCGACCCCGGGCCCGGCGGCGCCGGGCCCCTGGGCCATGGGGCTGAACACCCACTCCTGGTCCTGCGGGTCGCCGATCGGCTGCTTGCCTTGCCCCAGGTCCATGTGGACCTGGGTCGTGTACTGCACGCGCCCGGCCTTCGCGTCGATCGCCTTCACCTGCCAGACCATCTCCATCTGGCCGCCCTGGAGCGAGTAGACCCAGCGCTGCCCGACCTTCACGTGCGCGAGGTCGGCGCCCTTGCCCTCGCCCTGCGGCGCCTTCTCGCCCGCGCCCGCGCGCGGCTTCGAGCCGTCGTCCGTCGCGCGCCCGTGGGCCTGGCGGACGTTGCGCCGCATCTCCTCGACGAAGGCCGCGTCGGTCGCGCGGAGCCGCATGAGCCGGTAGGTCTGCCCGCCGCTCTCGAGCACGACGCCGCCGTCGGCGCCGGGGCGGACGACGAGCGCGTAGGTCCTGCCCTCGGCCGCGAAGTTGCCCTGGACGACGCCGTCGGCGCCGACCTTGCCCCACACCGCGCAGTCCGACGGCTCGCGCGGCGGGAGCAGGCCGAGCACGCCCTCGACGCCGCCCGGCGCGCCGTCCTCGGCCGGCAGGAGCCCCAGGATCAGGCCCTCGTCGAGGTCGCCGTACGCGCCGACCCACGCCGGCATGCCCGTCGGCGCGGGCTTCTCGGCGCGGGCGCGGCGTCCGAGCGGGTTGCCCTCCTCGGCCTCCTGGGCGTGTGCGGCGCCGGCCGCGAGCAGGACGAGGAGCCCCGCCGCGACGGGGGAGCGGGTCGGACGGGGACGACGGACGCCGAGCACGAGCACCTCCGGGGGGCGGCCCGTGGTCCGGCCGCCCCGGGCGGCGAGCCTACCCCTCGGCGTCCGCCCGCGCAGCCGGCTCCGGCGCTCCGCCCTCGCGCGAGCCCAGCGCGTGGAGCGGGAGCCCCACGACCTCGCGCAGGACGCGCCAGGGCTCCTTCCAGCTCGGGCGCACCACCGCGGGCGCCGCGCCCACGACCTCGCCCCCTTCGGCCGGGCGCGCGGGCCAACCCCACCCGTGCGTGCTACGCTCGCCCCGCTCGGTGGCCCAGGGTCGGGCGGGTTCCGGGCCGGGTTCTGGGCACAGGGCGGGGCGCGGGCGAGCGTGGCGGTCCTCTCGATCTCGATCGACGGCGGGCCTGCGCGCCTCGTGCGCCTGACGCAGCCCGTCACGACGATCGGGCGCTCGGTCGACAACGTGCTCGAGGTCCCCGACCCGAACATGTCGCGGCGCCACTGCGTCGTCGAGGTCCGCGAGGGCGGCGAGGTGATCCTCACCGACTGCAACTCGTCGAACGGGACGCGCGTGAACGGCGAGCGCGTCGTCTCGCAGGAGCTCCGCCCGGGCGACGAGGTCGAGGCCGGCTCGACCGTCATGCGCTTCGGCCTGAGCGAGGACGAGCTCCGGGCGGCGACCCGCGCGGCCGGCGCGTCGGGGCGCGCCCCGCCGCTCCCCCCGCAGCCGCTCGCGGCGGTCGGGGCGGCGACGCCGGGCCAGGGCGTCCCCGCGTCGGCGCTCACGACGCAGAGCCTGCAGCGCGGGGGCGGCGCGGGCCCCCCCCCCCCGCCCCCCCCCCCCCCCCCCCGGCCGCCGGGCCCGGGCCCCCCCGCGCCCCCCCCCGGCC
>JANJTH010000665.1 GCA_024711205.1 Planctomycetota bacterium
GCGGGCCTCGAGGCCGCGCTCGGGCAGGCGCTCGGCGCGCGGGTCCGCGCGCCGGCTGCGCGCGGCGGCGAGGTCCGGTTCGAGCTCGACGTGGGGACGGCGCGGCCCGTCCCGCTCTCGCTCGTCGTCGAGGACCCGGCCGCGCGCTGGGCGTTCGTCGAGCAGCGCGTCGTCCTCGACGCGGCCGCGCTCGCCGCGCGGCCCGACGGGTGGCCCGGGCTCCTCCGCGCCGCGAACCTGCTCATGCTCGCGGGCCCGGGCCTGCGCTGCGTCGCCCACGGCGAGCGCCTGCGCTACCGCCGCGAGCTGCTCCTCGGGGCCGACGGCGCGGCGCCCCCGCCCGAGGAGCTCGCGCGCGACGTCGAGCGCCTCGTCGCGGGCTGGAGCGCCGTCGCGGGCGCGCTCCGCGACGTGCTCCAGGGCGAGCCGGGCGAGGCGGCGCTCGCGGCGCTGCCCCGCCCCCCGGGCCGGGCGCCCGGCCGGCTCGACGCGCTGCGCGCCCGCGTCGACCCCGGCTGCCGGGTCGAGGTCGTGGGCGGCGACCGGGTCGCGATCTGGTCGGCCGACCGCGCGGGCCCGCCGTGCGTGCTCGAGGAGCGCGGCGAGGTCGAGGCCACCCGCTCGCTCGTCGAGCGCCGGCTCGGCCCCGCGCTCTCGCGCGCCCTGGGGCCCGGCGCGCCGCCGCCGCCCGCCGGCTCGCCGGCCCTCGCCCTGCTCGAGGCCGTCCACGCGCGCGCCGCGGTCGCGCCGTACGCGCTCTTCGTCGACCCCGAGCGGGGCGTCGTGGCGCGCCTCGCGCTCGGGCCGACGCTGCCAGGCCCGGGCCCGCTCCGCCGCGCGCTCGCGCTCCTCCACGAGGAGTCCGAGCGTGACCGGGTCGCGCTCGTCCCGCTCGTCGAGGCGCTGGGCCCCTGAGCGACGAGCGAGGGCCGTGCCGGGCTGACCGACCGGTGGGTGGTCGGCCCGGCGCGGGCCGAGCGCGGAGTCGACCCGAGACGGTCCGGGCCGGGGCGCGCGAGGCGCCGGTCGGGGGACGCGCGTAGACTGCAGCCATGGGCCGGGCCACGTCGACGTCTGCCGCTCCGGCGGGCCGGAGCGCCCCGCTGGTCGCGCTCGTGCTCGCGCTCGCCGGGCCGGCCCACGCGCAGGACGTGGCCGGCCGCCACAGCGTGCTCGGCCGCGACGGCGGCGGCCCCTATCGCGGCGAGGCGACGGTCACGAGCGCCGCCGACGGAGGGGTCGAGGTCGTCCTCACGGCCGCGCGCGAGCGGTTCGCGGGCGGCGCCTGGGCGCCGACCGGAGCGACGGTCACGGCGCGCGTCGAGGGGCGGCTCGTCGAGGGCGGGCGGGTCCTGGTCGGCCGGCGGCGCGCGACGCCCGGGATCGCGGGGGCCGTGGGCGGCGCCGCGCCGGGCGAGGTCGAGGTCCGCTACCGCGTCGAGCCGCTCGCGGGCGGGCGCGCCCGGCTCGTCCGCGAGGGCGGCCCGGACGAGGTCCTCGAGCCGTGGGCGGGGCCCGCGGAGGACAGGCCCGGGGACTGGGGGCGCCCGCTCGAGGTCGACCGCTTCCCGTTCGTGCACGCGGCGACGACGGCCGGGCGGCGCGGGGTCGTCGACTGCTACGCGGCGCGCCCGCAGGCCCTCGAGGGGGGGCCCGAGGTCGTCTACCGCGTGCGCGTCGAGCGGCCCTCGCGGCTCACGGCCTGGGTCGAGGGGGATGACGGGCGGGTCGACGTCGACGTCCACCTGCTCTCCGGGCTCGACCTCGACGCGGACGGGCTCGCCCCGCGGGCGGTCGCGCGCGATGACCGGGCCCTCGCGCGCGACGTCGCGCCCGGGACGTGGTTCGTCGTCGTCGACACGTTCACGGGCGGCGCCGCGGCCCCCGCCGCGCGGGCGGGCGCCTACCGGCTGCGGCTCGACCTCGCGCCCGACGACGCCTGGTACGAGCGGCCCGTCGCGCGCGGCGTGCGGCTGCGCACGAAGCGCTACCCCGCGCTGTTCGGCGCGCCCCAGTCCGGCGCCGTGCTCGACGTCGACCCGGCCGCGCCGGGGGTCGTCGTGAAGCCCGTCCTCGGCGCGGGCTGCGCCACGACCTCGCGGCGCGCGCGCGAGGCGGGCGCGGTCGCGGCGATCAACGGCGGGTTCTTCGGGCCGGGCTGCGCGTCGGTCTCGCTCGTGAAGGTCGACGGCGCGCTCCGCGCGACGAACGCGAAGCCGCGCACGGCGCTGGGGCTCGACCGCGACGGCCGCCCGCGCCTCGCGCTCGTCGAGGCGGGGCGCGACTGGCCCGAGGTCACGCACGCGCTCGGCGGCGTGCCGCGCGTCCTGGCGGGCGGCGCCGTCGTCGTCCGGCCGGGCGACGAGGGCTCGGCCGCGAGCTTCACGACGGGCCGCCATCCGCGCACGGCGGTCGGGATCACGGCGAGCGGCGGGCTCGTGCTCGCGACCGCGGACGGCCGCTCGGCCGCGGGCGCCGGCATGACCCTCCCCGAGCTCGGGCAGTGGCTGCTCTGGCTCGGCTGCCGCGAGGGGCTCAACCTCGACGGCGGCGGGAGCACGGCGCTGTGGGTCCGGGGCGAGCCGTGGGGCGGCGTCGTGAACCACCCGAGCGACGGCGCAGGCGGGGCCGCGGGCGGTCGGGGGACCGAGCGCCCCGTGTCGTCGATCCTGGCCGTGTTCGCCGACCCGCTCGACGAGGACGCGCGCTGGCTCGTGCCGCCGCCCGCCGCGCTCGCGCCCGGGTCGGACGGCGGCGCCTGCGAGGTCGTCGCGGTCGACCCAGAGGGCGCCGCGATCGCGCTCGCGCTCGGCCCTCTCCCGTCCGGTGTCGCGCCCGACCGGGCGCTCCTGCTCGACCGGGGCGACGGGACGGGGCGCCTCATCTGGCGCGGGCCTCCGCCCGCCTCCCCCGTCCGGCTCGAGCTGATCGCCGCGGTCGCGGGCTCGCGCGCGCTCCGCCAAGCGGTCGTCGTCAGCCCTTGAGCGGCGCGAGGCCGCTCACTGCTCCGGGTCCTCCGGTGAAGGGGGCTGCCGGCGACGCTTGGCCCAGGTCTCCCAGATCGGCCGGCTCGCCGGGAGCTGAAGGCCAGAGAGCTTGCAGAGCGCCTCGTGCGCCGCGCGGCGCACGGCCTCGTCCGGGTCGTCGAGGAGGAACGCGAGCGAGGGGATCGTGTCCGAGAGGACGAGCCTCCAGGTCGCCCTGCAGGCGGCCGCCCGGACCTGCGGGGAGGCGTCCGAGAGGTGGAGGCGGACGGCGTCGCGGGCCTCGGGGGTGCCCGGGAGGTGGAGGAGCCCGACCCCGATCGTCCGCGCTGCCTCGTCGAGCCCGAGGAGCTCCTCGATCAGCGGCAGCAACGCCTCGCGGGCGGCGCGGTCGCGGACCCGATCGAGCACGGCTGCCCGCTCGATCGGCGCGTCGCGCCAGCGAAAGGCCTCGATCAGCTGGAGGGCGCGGGGGGTCTGCGCGACCTGGCGGAGCCCTTCCTCGATCGCGGCGGCGCGCTCACCGGCCTCGGCCTCGACGGTCGCCTCGAGCGCCTGGAAGACCGGGCGCAGCGCCCCCCGCCGCGGCGAGCGCGCGGCGCCTCGGACCAGGACCGGGACCTCCTCGAGCTCGGCGGACTCCTCGAGGGCCCGCCGGAGGCCGTGAGCCCCCTCGGCGCCGGCGAGGCAGGTGCGGACCTCGAGCAGCGCATGGCGGAGCATGGCGGGGAGCGGCGGCGCGTCCGCCGGGATCCGCAGGCGGGACTCGATCCGGGCGATCGCGTCCGCGCGGGCGCTGGCCACCAGAGGCTCGCGGGGGTCGGCCGTCCAGCCGGCGAGCCAGGTCCCCGCACCCAGCAGGGACCGGGGGTCCTTGGTCTCGGCGAGCAGGTCGAGCGCGACGGCGGCCAGCTCCGCCGCGGGGCGATCCACCAGGCCGACCGCCGCGTCAGCCGGCCGGTCCCAGCCGAGAAGGCGCATGGCCTGCGCGGGGGTCGGCGGCGGCTCGGGCTCGTCCCCGTCCTCGTCCGGCGCGGCGAGCGTCACCCCGGCGACGAGGAGGAGCGAGAGTCCGGACCCGAGGTGGCGCCGTCCCCCGCTCACTGCTGGCCCGACCGCGCCCGGACCAGATCGAAGTCGACCCCCCGCGGCTCGTCGCCCGAGGTGAGGCCCGACAGCTCCGACGCGTAGAGCTGCCAACGGCTGGTGGAGTTCGCCGCGAGCGCCGCCGTCCCGGACATCATCGCGCCGCGCGTGATCATGCCCCGGATGCGGAAGTCGACGCTGCGGAGCTGCGAGCCCGACAGGTCCAGCTCGGCCTGGAGGTCCGCGAGGCTCGCCGCTGCGTCCTCGACTCGGCCCAGATCGAAGTTGAACTGCGCGTTCCCGCGGACCTGGAGCTTCAGGTCGTCCGTGCGGGTGCTGTCCGTGGGGAAGCCCAGCGCCAGCGTGCCGTTGATCACCATGTCGGTCGTCGTGTTGTTCGCGTTCTCGATCTCGATCCGGGAGCCGTACACGCCCACGATCCCGTTCACGGTCATGCTGGCCTGGCTCTCGATGTCGATCTCGGCCTCCCGGCCGCTGGCCTCGGCGAAGATCAGGAGCCCCCCGTCGACGTTCAGGTGGGCCCCGTTGGCGCTGCCGCGGGCCTCGAGCGACGCCTCGGTGTCGCCCGCGGTGAGGAGCATCAGGTTCCCTTGAATGTTCCAGTCGGCCCGCGAGAGGTAGAGCAGGTTGTCGGTCCGGGCGTTGTTGCCCGCGCCCGTGGAGCGGTCGACGGGGTACCCGATCACGTAGACGTTGCCCGTCCAGTTCAGGTTGAACATCTTCCCGTTCGTGTTGTCGGTCCGGGAGCCGATCGGATGCAAGATCACGAGGTCCCCAGCCCCCGTGATCGTGGCGGCGCCCGCGCCGCTGTCCCCGTGGTTGCTGGTCATGTTCTCGTGGCCCTGATGGAACTTCGACGTGTCGATCAGGACCACCTTCGAGTTCACGTTGGCCGTGCCGAGGCTCAGGTTCGACGTGATCCGCGGCTTGTTCGTCCCGGCGCCGTCCTTGACGTCCGGGTGGTCGTGGAGGACGACGACGCCGTTCGCCGTGGCGGTCGTGTAGTCGACCGCGACGCCGGCCGTGCTCCCCGAACCGACCTCGGTCGCGTAGACGAGGTCCTGCGCGTGGCGCCGCAGCGCGTCGCGGTAGTCGTTGAGCATCTCCGCGGTGAACGCGGCCTCCTCGCTGAGCAGGATCGGGGCCTCGTAGCGGTCGGGCGTGAGCCCAGGGCGCTCGATCTCGACGTTCGGGGCGCCCGTGATCTTCGAGTCGAGGCCGTTCGAGAACCACCCGTTGCGGATCGTGCCGTCCGCGAGGAAGTTGTCGCGCGCGGTCGGATCCGTGAAGATGAGCGCCGGGTAGTCGCCGCCGCTGACCCGGAAACCCGAGGAGTTCCAGTCGGCGAGGTCCGGGTTGGCGGCGAGCGGCCCGGCGACGGAGATCGCGGCCAGGTTGTTCAGGAGGGCGAAGTCCGGGACCCACCCGATCGCTGCCTCGGCGGTCTGCCAGCGGAGCGGGTTCGCGAAGCTGGGCTGGGCGACGCGGACGCGGATCCGGTACACGGGCGCGTCGACGGCGGGGTCACCTGCGACGTTGACCACGTAGGCCTGGTACTCGCCGATCGGGCGGTTCTCAGGGTCGCGGAGCACAGCCGGGGTCGCGACTCCGACCGCGCCGAAGTGGCCGTCGCCGTCGTAGTCGGTCTGGTCCTTCACCTCCGCGAAGGCATGGTTGACCCCGGACACCGCGAGGAAGTGAAGCGTCGCGTCCTCGGACATGGCGCTCGAGTGGCGCATGCCCTGATCCCCGTAGCCGAGGAGGAGGAGGCTCAGCGCGAGGGCGATCGCGAACAGCGCGAGGACGACGACGAGCGCGGCCGCCCCTCGCTGCCGACGCCGCCGCGGCGCATGAGAGAGAGGATGGGACTCGGACTCCACGGGGACCTCCACTTCGTTGGCTCGTCTCTCAGGCCGCAGCGTCACTGTGCGGGGTTCCGCATGAGGACGGACGCGGTGAGGTGTGTGATGGCGGCGCCTTCGTTCGTCGTGACCCGACGGCGCTCGTGCCCGCGGGCGACCTCGAGCGTGACCTGGACCACGTCGCTCCCGGCCGCCCGGTTCACGAGGAAGCGGGTCACTCCCTCGTCGAGCACGACGGTCGTCCCGCCCTGGGTCCGGGCGAGTGCGCGCTCATCCACCACCCCGTCGGCGTCGTCGTCCTGGCCGTTTCCGAAGATCTCGCCCGGGGCGGCGACCAGCGCATAGGTGATCTCCGGCTCGGGCCAGTCGGTCGCGAGGACGCCCGTGAGGGCCCGCCGCTGCCGGAAGCGCAGCGTCGTGAGGTTCGCGCCGCCGGCGGCGCGCGAGGGGGTGACGTAGTCGACCGCCGCGTCGAGGTCACCACCGGCATCGCCGAGCTCGCGCTCGAGCTGTTGGAGGATCCGCCGGGCCGTGGCGGCCGTCTCGAGCCGCGCGACCTCCGCGCGCGTCTGGCGCGCGGTCATGTCGATGGCCGCGCCCACGATCAGCACGACGACCATCGTGAGCACGGCGGAGATGACGACCTCGATCAGGGTGAACCCGTTTCGACTCCCGGCGCTGCGGCGGCGGAGGAGGAGCGTCGCGCCCATGGGTCAGGTCCTCTGCGAAAGGATCGCGGTGAGCTGGTAGCGGCTCGTCGAGCCGTCGGAGGCGCGCCAATCGATCCGGACCGTCGCGCGGAGGAGGCGGGGCGCGATCGGGTTCACGGTGATCAGGCCGGGCCGGCGGCCGGCGACCGCGGAGACGAGCCGGTTGTGGGGAATCACGTCCCGCGACCCGTTGCCGTCGAGGTCCACCGAGTCGTCAGGATTCGGCACGGCGAAGTCCGTCCCGGTCAGGGCGGAGACGAGGCCTGGGTCCTGGTCGCAGAGCGTCTGGAGCGCCTCGAGCCGCGCTCGCGCGGCCTCACGGGCGATCTCGCGCTCCCGGCCGGCCGACGCGAGCCTGGTCCCCATGGAGAGCGTGGAGAACACGCCGAGCAGGAGCAACGTCGCGAGACCGAGGGCGACGGCAACCTCGACGAGAGAGAAACCCGATCGGTTCGTTGTGGACATGGCCCCTCGCCTGCACGTGTCTCCACGCAATCGGAGGTCCGGGCCGCAAGTCGTCCAGGGATGTGCGATGGGCGTACTGCGTGGCGGACACTTGAGCGCGAGCGTGTGTCATGCGCGAGTGACATGACAGCAGCCAGGTGCGAAGTCGGGCATGCAGGTGCATGATCGGGCGGGCATGATCGAGTTGAGGTCGATGGCGCGCCAGCGCACGAGTCGGCACGCGCGCGCGGCGATCCGAGCGGCCGTGGCGAGTGGCTTCGGGCCCCGGCAGGCCGATGGAAGCGCCGAGCGTCCCCGGCCGGCCGACCCGCGCTCGGGTCAGGCGGTCAGTAGACCGGGATCAGGAACCGGCCGTGCCAGTCGACGCCGGGCGTCTCGGCGTCGACCTGGAGCTCCCAGTAGCGGGGGGGGCTCGCCGAGAGCTCGGTCGCGGGCGCCGTCGCGGGGGGCGTGACCTCGAACACGGCCTGCGCGCCGTCGACGTCGGCGGGGGTGAACGTGCGGCGCTGCGCCCAGCGCTCGAACGCCTCGAGCGACGTCGACTGCCCGTCCTTCGTCTTGCGGGTGACGCGGCGCTCCTCGATCAGCCGGAGCGTCGCATCGAAGGAGGTCCAGCCGCGGAGCGCGCGGGGGAGCTGGAGCACGAGGCGGGTGGGCGAACCCCGCGGGACGGGCACCTCGGGCCAGCGGACGCGCGCGTCGCCGTACTTGAGCCTGCGCAGGAGCAGGTAGACCGAGTGGCCGAGCGCGAGCAGGGGCATGAGGTCGAAGCACGCGATGATCCCGAGCGCGAACGCCGGCGGTCGGTCGTGGCCGTAGAGGGCGAAGTAGTTGAAGGGGAGCATGAACCCGAGCAGCCCGAGCGCGAGGAGGAAGGCGCCGAGCGGGCGCGACGCGCGGTCCCGCCCCTCCCGCGGGTCCCAGCGCGCGTCCGTCTGCCAGGGCTCGTCGTACGAGCTCTCGGCGGCCCGGCGCGCGATCAGCCGGTCGTGCACGATCGCGCGCAGACCCATTCCGGACACGAGCAGCCCGGCCCCGAGGAAGAGCGCCCCGAACAGGGCGAGCCCGAGCGGCCCCGCGGACTCCGACACGTGCACGGTCCCTGGCGCCATGCCCAGGCCGGCCCCGGCCGCTACCACCCCGACGGCGACGAAGGGGAGCCCGAACAGGACGAGGCACCCGCTCCCGGGGCCGCCGACGACGCTCCCCAGGCAAGGGTGCATGGGGAGCTGCGTCCCCTCCCCCTCGGGGGCGACCGCGTCCTCGGGCTCGACGCCGGTCGGGCCGTGGTCACTCATCGCGGCCCTGCGCCCCGTCGCCCTGCGCCCCGTCCGCGGGGGGCGCCGGGGGCGCCGTCGTGGCGCCTCCGGCGGCCGCCTCGTCCAGGAGGGCCCGGGCTCGCAGGAGGGTCTCGACGTCGGCGGGCGGCCCGGCGTCGCGCATGCTCCGGGCGAGGAACGCGCGCTCGGTCACGAGCGCGCGCCGGACGCCCGCGGTCGGGCTCGTGTCGGGGAGCGGCTCGTCGAGCCCGGGCTCGAGCCCGTCCGGGACGGGGAACAGGGCGCCCGCCGGCGCGGCGAGCACCTCGAGCGGCGGCGGCGCCTGCCCGGGCTCGCCGCCGAAGCGGCGCCCGACGATCAGGTACCGCCCCGCGAGGCGGCCCACGTTCCAGACCCAGGCCGGCGGCGATGCGAGCCAGGGCACGTCGATCGAGGCCTCGGCCGTGAAGCGCCGGCCCTCCTGCCCGTCGGGGCCGCGCTCGACCGCCTCGAGCGCGACCTCGCCCGCGGGGAGCTCGAGCTTGAGCACGCCGTGCGGGGCGAGCTGCCCCCGGGGCTCGCCCGCGGCCACGACGTCGACCGGGGCCTGGCTCGGGTTGTGGACCCACACGACGACCCGCCGCGGGTGCTCGCGCGCGAGCCCGTGCTCGGTCCACAGCGCGCGCCGCACGGCGCCGGTCGTCCCGCGGCGCACCGCGAGCTCGGCGTCGAAGGGCGCGTCGACCCGCTCGAGCGCGCCCGACGGGAAGGCGAACGGCCGCTCCGCGGGCGGGGTCCACCGCTCGGGCGGCGGCGCCGCGTCGACCTGGTCGCCGTAGCCCTTGCTCAGGAGCCACCAGCCCGCGGTCCGGCCGCCCACGTCCCACACCCGCGCGGGCGGGACCGAGAACCGCTCGCCGGGCAGGACGGCCTCGAGCCGCTCGACCTCCCCGCCGTCGGGTCCGAGCGCCCGGAGCGTCGTCTTGCCCCCGGTCACGCGCACGACGAGGACCCCGCCGGGGGGCACCTCGCCCCGGGCCGTCCCGTCGACCTCGACCGTGACCGCCTCGGGCCCCGCGCTCACGACCACGAGGTCGACCCTCCCCGGGAAGGCCGCCAGCGCGGCGATCGCCACGAGCGGGCTCGCGAGCCCGAGGATCCAGCGGAGCGAACGGCCGCGCACGATGCACCTCCAGCCCGCCGGGCCTCGCGCCCCCGGCAGACGGCCCGCCAGGATAGCGGCTCACCCGCCTTCAGGGCGCCCTGCACCCGGCGGAGCTCCTCCCGTTCCCGTCCCTCGTGCATCCGGCCCGCCCCCAGCGGAGCTCTCCCCGTCCCCGCCGCGCGCCCGACCCCCTCCTGCCTCCTCCCCTACTTCCCCTGCCCTTGCCCTTGCCCTTGCCCTCTGCCCCGTCACCGACCCGCCCGCCCCCCGCGATTCTCCTACTCCCGGCGCAACGCCTCCGTCGGGCGCAGCCGCGCCGCGTGGAGCGCGGGGAGCGCCCCGCCCACGAGGCCCAGCAGGAGCGCGAACCCGCACGCGACCCCCAGCACGCCGGGCGTGATCCGGAACGCGAACGCGATCTCCGTGAACGTCTGGAAGTTCGTCGTGCCCGTCTCGAGCCCGTGGAGCGGCAGCGCCATGAGGCAGCCCGCGACCCCGCCCAGGAGCCCGAGCAGGAGCGCCTCGACGAGGAACGAGAGGAACACGGCGACGGGGTGGAACCCGAGCGAGAGGAGCACCCCGATCTCGTGGGTCCGGGAGGCGACCGCCGCGAGCATCGTGTTCGTGCCCGTGAACACGGCCGCCGTCCCCATGACGAGGGCCAGGAAGCTGCCCAGGAACAGGAGCGTGACCGACAGCGCGACCGACTGCCCGGCCAGGTAGGCCCGCTCCGTGAGCACCTTGCAGGGCACCTGCGGGTCCTCGGCCAGGCGCCGGGCGAGCGCCGCGACGTCGGTCCCCGGGCGGACGCGCGCGAGGATCCGGTTGTAGCCCGGCCGCTCGAGCGCCTCGCCCATGCGCTGCGCGTCGCCCCAGATCTCCGAGCGGTAGGGCCCGTCGTGGTCGAACACGCCCACGACGCGGAACGGCGTCGTGTTGAGCACGATCACCTGCCCGAGCCGGCAGTCGCGGATCCGCCCGACGAGCGCGCGCCCGACCATGACCTCGTCGGTCCCGAACGCGAGGGCCCGCCCCTCGAGCAGGCGCAGGCCCTCGCCGTGCACGCGGAGCGACGCCGCCTCGACGCCCCGGATCGGGACGTTCGTCTGGCCGCCCACGAGCTTGTCGCGGCGCACGGCCAGGTACAGCTCGCCCGCCGCGAGCGGGCCCGCGGCGTCCTCCTCGACCTCGGGCAGCCCCTTGAGGAGGACCTGCGCCCGCTCGAGCGGGAAGGCGCTCTCGCCCTCCGAGGTCGCGCCCGGGCGCATGAGGACGACGAGGTCGTCGCGCCCGCTGTCGAGGAACAGGCGCTGGAAGCCCTGCTGGAGCGCGAGCACGCCCGTTAGCACGGCGACGGTCGCCCCGACGCCGACGACCGTGAGCAGGGTCGAGGCGCGGCGCACGAACAGGCTGCGGAGCGTGTAGTCGAGCGGGACGAGCGTCACGTCAGCCCTCCGCCCGCAGGGCCTGCACGACCTGGAGCCGGCTCGCCCGCCAGGCCGGCGCCAGCCCGGCCAGGACCCCGAGGGCGAGCGACAGCCCGAGGCCGAGCCCGAGCGTCTCCGGGCCCACGACGTAGAAGGGGACGATCATCTGCAGCCCGACCGAGAGGGCCGCCTCGGCGGCCTTGGCGAGCCCGAGCCCGAGCACCCCGCCCCCGAGGCACAGGAGGCACGACTCGGCCATGAGCAGGCCGAAGGCGACCCCGTCGCCGAAGCCGAGCGCCTTCATGATCCCCAGGTCGCGCGTCCGCTCGCGGCCGGCCATGAGCATCGTGTTCAGGGTCGCGAGGAAGATCGCGAAGATCACCCCGCCGCCGATCGACGAGAGCAGCGTCGGCACGCCGCCGAGCATGCTCACGAACTGGCGCTGGAACTCGGCCTCGGTCGTCGACTGCACGCGCTGCGGCCCGTTCTCGAACAGCTCGTCGATCCGGCGCATCACGTCGGTCGAGTCGGCCCCCGGCGCGACCCGGACCACGAAGACGCCCACGGATGGCGGCATCCGGCAGCGGCCGGACTCCATCGCCTCCTGGAGGAGCGCGAAGTGGAACCACAGCGTGTTCTCGTCGACGTTGCTCGCCTTCGAGCGGTAGATCCCGGTCACCTCGAGGTCCCAGGCGCTCCCGTCGGCGAGCGGGAAGATCGTGCCCATGAGCGGGACCCGGTCGCCCACGCGGAACCCGTACTTCTCGGCCAGCCCCCGCCCGATCAGGCAGCCCGAGCGGTTGCCCTCGAACGCGGCGCGCGTGCCCTCGACGAGCTCGATCTCGGGGTAGGCGTCGAGCAGGCGGTCGTGGTCGACGGCGAACTGCGCGAAGAAGTTCTTCGGCTCCTGGTAGATCCCGCCGAACCACTGCAGCTTGCAGGTCTGGGCCACGCCGTCGACCTGCTCGATCTTGCCCTGGTAGGCGAGCGGGAGGCTCACGAACAGGCTCACGGCAGACTGCACGACGAGCCGGTTCTGGGCCGAGGCGTCGACCCCGGCCGCGAGCGCGACGACGAGCGAGCGCAGCGTGCACACGAGGAAAACGGCGATCACGACGGAGAGCATCGTGAGGGCCGAGCGCACGCGGTGCGCGAGCAGGTTGCGCCACACGAGCCCGAGCGGCACGGTCAGGCCCCCTGCGCCGGGGCGGCGCCGGCCTGCTCCTCGACCCGGCCCAGCTTGCCCTTGTCGAGGTGGACGACCGTGCGCGCGCGCGCGGCGGCGAGCGGGTCGTGCGTGACCATCACGATCGTCTTGCCGAGCTCGGCGTTGAGCCGCACGAGCAGGTCGAGCACCTGGTCTGCGGTCGCGCGGTCGAGGTCGCCCGTCGGCTCGTCCGCGAGGATCAGCTTCGGGTCGGTCACGAGCGCGCGCGCGATCGCGACCCGCTGCTCCTGCCCGCCCGAGAGCTCGCGCGGGCGGTGGTGCACGCGGTCGGCGAGCCCGACGAGCGAGAGCGCGTGGAGCGCGTGCTCGCGGCGCTTCTGGCGCGAGAGGGGGGTGAGGCGGAGCGGGAGCTCGACGTTCTGGAGCGCCGTGAGGACCGGGAGCAGGTTGAAGCCCTGGAACACGAAGCCGACGTGGTCGGCGCGCCAGCGGGCCAGCTCGGCGTTCGTGAGCCGGGCGAGGTCCTCGCCCGCGACGCGCACCTCGCCCGCGTCCGCGCGGTCGAGCCCGCCCAGCAGGTTGAGGAGCGTCGTCTTGCCCGAGCCCGAGGGGCCCATGAGCGCGTAGAAGCCGCCCCGGGCCAGGTCGAGGTCGAACCCGTCGAGCGCGCGCAGCTCCGCGCCGCCGCGGTGGTAGGCGCGGACCACGCCGCGCAGCCGGATCAGGGGCCCGTCGCCCGCGCTCGCCTCGCTCACGTCAGCCCTCCACGACCCGCACGCGGTCGCCCGACTCGAGGCGGGCGGGCGGGTCGAGGACGACGCGCTCGCCGCCCTCGAGCCCGCGCCCGACGGCCGCCTGCCCCGCGCGCCGCCCGTCCACCGCGACCTCGCGGAAGCGGACGACGTCGCGCTCGACCACGAACACCCCGGTCCGCCCGCCGTCGACGACGAGCGCCGCCTCGGGCACGAGCACGGGCGGCGGCCGGTCGGCGGCGCCGGCGGGCGCGGCCTCGGCCGGCCCCGCCCCGGCCGCGCCCTCGGCCGGCAGGAACACGACGCGGACGCCCATGTCGGGGCGCATGGTCTCGTCGAGCGCGTCGAGCCGGACGCGGACCTCGACCGTCGCCTTCTGGCGGTTGGCGGTCGGCCAGATCCGGTCGACGCGCCCGGGGTGGGCCCGCCCCGGGGCGGCGTCGAGGAACACGCGCGCGGCCCCGCCCACGCGCACGCCCTCGAGGCTCGCCTCGGGCAGGTCGCACTGGACCTCGAGCGAGGCGAAGTCGACGAGCGTCACGACCGACCCGCGCGCCGTCGAGCCGCCCGTGACGTTGGGCGAGACGACCTCGCCCACCTCGGCGTCCTTGAGCACGACGACCCCGTCGAAGGGCGCCCGGACCTCGGTCTTCGAGAGCGTCGCGGCCGCGAGCTCGCGCGCCGCCCCCGCGACCGTGACCTGCGCGGCGGTCACGGCCCGGTCGGCCTCGGCCACGCGCACGTTCGTGTCGCCGGCCTCGAGCGCGGCGGCCGCCGCCTCGACCTGGGCCGCGCTCGCGGCGGCCCGGGCCTCCCCGCGCGCGAGC
>JANJTH010000672.1 GCA_024711205.1 Planctomycetota bacterium
GCTCGCGCGCGGCCCGCGAGGGGCCGCGCGCGCGAGGCGGGGTCGGCGTGCGGAGCGGCCTCCCGGCGCGTGGCGCGCCGCGGGCCGCCCTCGCTCAGTCGACGCGCGCGGGGGAGGAGGTCCGGGTCACCCGGGCGATCACGCAGGCAGCCATGGGTCACCTCCTCACGCGCCCCGCGGGGCGGAGCGGCAGCATGCCACGGGGCCGCCCCGCGTCAAGGCGGCGGCCCCCGTCGAGCCCCCGGTCGACGACGGTCGCCTGCGTCGACGCCTCGCCCCGCGCGTGGGAGACTCCGCCGCCCCGCGCGGACGGCGCGGGCGAGGAGGACGGAATGCAGGCGACCCGCAAGTTCGCGCCCTGGGCGCTGGCCCTCGTGGCGGCGCTGGCCTGGGCGGCCCCGGCCCCGGCGCAGGAGGACGAAGGCGAGCGGATCGAGCGCCTCCTCCAGGACGCGATGAACGACCTCACGAGCGCGGGGCGCCTGCGCGAGCGGGGGCTCGCGGGCGACGAGGCCGCGAGGGCGCAGGCCGACGCGGCCTACGACGGGGCGGTCAAGAAGTACGACGAGGTCCTGCGCGCCCTCGACGAGCTGCCGATCCCCGACGAGCAGCGCGACCCGGTCAAGGCGCTCTGCCACTACAACACCGCCTGCGCGCGCTCGCTCCAGGGGCGCAAGGACGACGCGCTGGCGGCCTTCGGCCGCGCGCTCGAGGCGGGCTTCGACGACTTCGACCACATGGCGAAGGACACGGACCTCGACCCGATCCGCGACGACCCGCGCTACCGGAACCTGCTCGAGCGCGCGAAGGCCCGCCTCGAGCAGGCGCGCCGGGCCGAGGCGGGCTCGGCGATCGCGAAGGACGCGCTGTTCCCCTACGACTTCGACGTGACGACGCTCGACGGGAAGAGGCTCAAGCTGAGCGACCTGCGCGGCAAGGTCGTGATCGTCGACTTCTGGGGCACCTGGTGCCCGCCGTGCCGCGCGGAGGTCCCGCACTTCGTGGCGCTCCGCAAGGAGCTCGCGGGGAAGGTCGAGGTCGTCGGCATGACCTGGGAGCAGGGCCAGGCCGACGAGGCGACCCGCGCCAAGGTCCTGCGGTTCGCCCGCGAGAACGGCGTCGAGTACCCGCTCACGCTCCTCTCGGACCGGGCCGAGCTGCAGAAGGTGCCCGACCTGAACGCCTTCCCGACGACGCTCTTCGTCGACAAGCAGGGGCGGGTCCGCGCCAAGGAGGTCGGCTACCGCGACCTCGATGCGCTCCGCGCGCTCGTGGGCGCCCTCCTCGCCGAGCCGGGCCCGGCCGACGCCCCGAAGGCGGGCGAGGACGGGACGATCGGCCCGTTCTGAGGCGACGGCCCGGTCCATGGGGAGGCGGCCACCGCCTCCCCATGGACCGGGCGGAGGGGCGGACCGTGCGGGGGCGCGCCCGCCCTGGTCGACTCCCCTCGCCGGCGCGTTCCCCACGGGGGGCTCGCCGCGCCCCACCCCGCGCGCCGGAGCGAACGCTGGTGCACGCGACGTGACCTCGCCGCTCGACGACCCACGCGCCGCCGCGGAGGAGGCCGTCCTCGCCGCCGCCGTGACGCGAGGGCTGCTGACCACGAGCCAGGCCGAGGCCTGGCGAGGCTGGAGGCGCTCGAACCCCGCCGCCTCGGCGAGCGGGGTCCTGGCCCACCTCGCCGCGCGCGGCACGAGCCCGACCGACGTCGAGGCGCTGCGCCGCGTCCACGCGGAGGCCCTCGCCCGGGGGCAGCCTCGCGCCGCCGACGCCGGGGTGGTCAGGGCGTCCGACCCCACGCCGGGCGGTCCCCGGCTCCCGGCGCGCCTCCCTTCGCCAGGCGACGCGGTGGCCGGCTATCGGATCGAGCGCGAGCTCGCGCGGGGCGGCATGGGGGCCGTCTACGTCGCGCGGGACCGGCTGGGCCGTCAGGTCGCGCTGAAGCTCATGCTCCGCGACGGCTCGCCGGACTCGCGCAAGCGCTTCGAGCGCGAGGCGCGCGCGGCCGCCCGCGTCGAGCACCCCGGGATCGTGCGCGTCCACGAGCTCGGGGCCGACGAGGCCGGCCGGGCGTTCATCGCGATGGAGCTCGTCGACGGCGAGTCCCTCGCCGAACGCCTGGAGCGGGACGGCCCGCTCGAGCCGCGAGAGGCGGCGCGCTGCGTGCGCGAGGCGGCCCTCGCCCTGGCCGCCGCCCACGCGGAGGGGGTCACGCACCGCGACCTGAAGCCGCACAACCTGCTCGTCGAGCGGGACGGACGGGTCCGGCTCACGGACTTCGGAGTGGCCAAGGTCACGGACCAGTCCGAGGCCCTCTCGAAGACCGGCCAGCTCCTGGGCACCCCGGCCTACATGTCGCCGGAGCAGGTCGCCGGGCGGGTCCACGACACCGGGGCGTCCACGGACGTCTACGCGCTCGGCGCGACGCTCCACGCGCTGCTCACGGGCGCCCCCCCGTTCGAGGGCCTGCCGCCGCTCGCGCTCCTGGCCGCGATCCTGCACGAGGCGCCGCCCCCGCCCTCCGCCGCGCGCGCGGGCGTGCCCAGGGCCCTCGACCGGATCTGCCGCGCATGTCTCGAGAAGGAGCCGAGGCGCCGCTACCCCACCATGCAGGCGCTCGCCGCGGACCTCGAGGCCTTCCTCGCGGGGCGGTCGCTGCGGCGCGGCGGCCCGGCGCGGGCCCGCGCGGCGGGCGTGGCGGCGACCGTCCTGGTCGCCGTGCTCGGCCTCGCGGCCCTCGCGGTC